>NZ_JADQBD010000002.1:0-103646 GCF_017808115.1 Chryseobacterium sp. RR2-3-20
TTCATCTACAAGCTAAATCGAAGATATTTTGGAGATAGCCTCTTTGAAAGGCTTATTATTGCTAACATTACAGGGTTATGATTAAAAACGGATAATCAAATAATTATTTGTTTTAAATGCTAAACAAATATTTTTATGATTATTTAATAAGAATTTATTTATTAATATTCTTCATCATCTTTTCCACAAATTGAAATGCGGCGGGACAGATAACCGTATTTTTAATCATGAGATGATTAATCTGGTAAATTTTCTTTCGGTCTGTGTGAGGATATTCGCGACAGGCTTTGGGACGCACTTCGTAAATAGAACAGGTATTATCGTCATTCAGAAAAAAACATGGAAGATTTTGCAAAACCTTATCATTATCTTCATCAGTTCTGAGAAATTTAGCCTCGAAATCTGCTTGTTTCATTCTCAAATGTTTTGATATTCTTTCGATATCTTTCTCTGTATATAGAGGTCCCGTAGTTTTACAGCAGTTCGCACATTGAAGGCAATCAATCACTTCAAAAACCTCATCATGGGTTTCCTGCACTATGTAGTCCAGATTTTTGGGCGGTTTCTTTTTGAGTCCGTCTAAAAATTTTTTATGCTCTTTCTGTTTTTGCAGAGCCTGGGTTTTATAAAAGTCTAAATTCAATACTTTCTTTTTATTTCGAAATGCAAAGATAAAATATTGTTTTTATGAATCTTATCAATACCACAATCTTATCTTTCATTGAAAATTATATTAATTTCACCTTAAATTTGGAAATATTTTTAAAACTGAAATGAAAAATTTAGAATCAAGAGAAGATATAGAACTGCTGGTAAATTCCTTTTATTCCAAAGTGGTTAAAGATGAAGTTATCGGTTTCTTCTTTAAAGAAGTAGTAAAAGTAAATTGGGATCTCCACCTTCCCAAAATGTATTCTTTTTGGGAAAGCATTCTTTTCGGACAAATGAGTTACAAAGGAAACCCTATGGCTATACATTTTCCCATTAATGAGAGTACTGCAATGGAGAAAAAGCATTTCGACCGATGGCTAAGCCTTTGGAAGGAAACAATTTCAGAAAATTTTGAAGGAGAAAATGCTTCAATGGCAATAACCAAATCTGAGAATATCGCCAAATTGATGTCCTACAAAATGGAAATGGCAAGAAAATTTTAAAAATTAGCTGTTAGACAATTTTTAAGGAACTACGACTGTAAAAATGTATGCCGCCAGATTTACCAGTAAAACCGTTCCGTAAAGTATATTGGTTTTACCACGGCTTAGAGAAAGCATTACGATAAATACAGACAAAGTAAGCAGAATAATATCTTTTTTGTCTAAACCTAATACCAGAGGAATATCGAACATAATACTTACCGCAGAAATTGCCGGAATACTAAGTCCTATACTTGCTAAAGCAGAACCCAATGCAAGATTTAAACTCGACTGAAACTGATTGTTTCTTGCTGCCCTAATTGCCGCTAAACTTTCCGGAAGCAGTACAACTCCTGCAATAATTACTCCCACTAAGGATTTTGGAGCACCAATACTTTGTACAAGATCTTCAATAGTTTTAGAAAGACCTTTCGCCATGAGAACTACAATGATTAAGCAAATTACCAAAAAGAAAAAACTTAAAATTGCCTGGTTTTTTGTTGGAATATAATATTCTTGAGTATTGCTGTCTGATGCCACAAAGTAACTTCTGTGTCTAACGGTCTGAACCATTAAGAAAACTCCATAAATTACAAGACAAGCAATAGAAACAAATACCAGTTGGGCATTATTATAAAAAGGACCGTTTACACTCGATGTAAAATTGGGAAGAACCAATGTTATAACTAAAATAGAAACAATACACACTAGATAAGTAGTTGCAGATGTTCTGGCAAAAAACTGCTCAAAATATTTTACGCCACCTATTAATACACATATTCCTAAAATTCCGTTCAGAATAATCATTACTGCGGCAAATACAGTATCTCTTGCCAAGGTAATTGCCTGTTCTCCGCCCGCAACCATAAGAGAAATAATAAGAGCAACCTCTATAATGGTAATACAGAGTGCCAAAATTATTGTTCCATAAGGTTCTCCAACTTTATGGGCAACCACTTCCGCATGATGTACGGCAGAAAGTACACTTCCTGTTAATAATACACCGCCAATCAAATCAAAAACAGCTCCTGTTCCTAATAATCCTGCGAAATAATAAATAACCGAAATAATCGGAAAAACAAACGTGTAATGAAAGATTTCTTTAAGTTTCATAGTTGTCTCTAAAATACAAAAATTCTGTGTAATCTGCCGTAATACAGATAGAAAAATACTTTTATTCTAATGGCACCACCATTGGAAATCCTGAAAATCTGTTAACATGTGTAATAAAAGACCAATCCCAATCAGTCTCAGATTTCCTTTGAAAAATAAAAGCAAAAAATACACCGCTATTGCATAATACGAGTGTAAAAAATGAAAACCTATGCTTCCGCGGTCTGGATCGAAAATGGGATCCGCAAAAAGATGATCCAAATCTACGAGCATTGTAGCTAAAAAAATCAGATAAACCCTCTTCCAATCTTTACGGTAAAATAAAAATGCTACTACCGCAGGAAAACCAAAGTGTAAAAAATAGTGTGTAACGTTTTTTAGGACAACAATTTCCGGTGAGCACATTTTAAAATTATTGAAGAATTAAGGGAAGTTCTTTATCTTTAAACTTCAAGGTAAGAAAAAAACTTTGCTTATCGTTTCCGTAGAAAAGGTATTCTGTATTTTTTAGGAGTTTAAAATCATTCAGACCCTTAAAGAGAGAGAACAATAAAGGATCGTTCTTTACCAAAACAAAATTTTTGTTTTTATGAGTTATTGGCAATGCTGAATTTTGCTGCGATTTTATTTCAATGCCATTTTTTGTTTTGGAAGCTGTATTTGGCTGAAACGGAATGGCAACAAATTCATTTTTATCGTTCAACCATTTTTTATTTTTAAAATAATTCCAGACTTCATCCTTTTTTTTTGTCTCAATTTGAACAAAATATTCGGGTTGCACAATTTTCTGGTAACTTAGCTTCTGCACTTCGTTAAAGTCTTCATCGTAACCATAAGTAATTATTGTATCATTTTTGAGCTCCAGCTTCGCATTCATTTTAAGACGATTCATCTTTAGAGAATCCTTAGAAATAGTTGGGAAAATTCTACTTACCAAAGACAGATTTTCTTGGTCTAAATCTGCGTTTATGAAAAGATTTTCTTTGTTCAATTCTGAAATTAAAGAAAGAAAATGTTGATAACCATCCCCTTTTTTGAATTCGATTCTGTTATCTTTCAGTTCAATGGAAATATTACTGGTTCTGCTTTCAGAAATAAATGCAACACTTCCTATACCTTCTTCCATAAACACATCTGCATTCAGGATTTTGGTTCTGGAATTTCCGTAAAAAGATTTTCCTACAATATCTAAGTTTTTACTCGTTCCTGCAATACACAGATTATTTTCAATTTTAATATAGAAAAAGTCTTTTCGGTAAAGATTGTTTCCTAAGTTCTGAAACTTCCTTCCTTTTAAAAAAGCTGAAAGTTTCTCTTGGCTTTCAATTTCAAAAACACTGTACCATTCGTTCAGTTTTGAATTTTTGAGATGAAATATCTGTACATAATCCGGAATTTTAATCCCCGAATTAAAAATTGAAATCTGTTTTTGCTCTTTTTTGCGACTTCCAAACCACTCGGAAGGATGAACTGCAAGTGCAGAAATGTATTGCCTAATCAGTTTTTTTTTGTCGATTAAAATAACGGCATCAGAATTCTCAGGAATAAATTTCAGGCTTTTGTCTTTGTGATAAAGCAGAAAATAGATTCCTACAGAAAGTAAAACAATAAGAACAAGACCAATTTTTTTCGGCTTCATTTATAAAGTCTGGCTTGGTTGGTCTTCTTCAGAAATTTTATACAACTCGTCGAAGAGATCGAAGAAATACATCAGACTGTTTTCGGAAGAGTTTCGGATGTTATAATTCATCTCGGTCTGAATGCTGTTGTCTTTAACTTCAGTTTTAAAGTACATTTCTCCAACATTCTTTCTTACGGCATCAAGCATTTTTCTTTCAGATTTCTTTTTAAATTCTTTATCTAATCCCAACATCAATTTCTGAATATCTAATCTCCCCGATAAAGGATATTTTGAAGAGTCTTTCATCCATTTTTTAGACATTTCAGACTGATTTTGCTGCTCAAGTGTATTTTTGGAAGTGGTTAAATAAACAATACCGTCTTTTACCGTAAAAAACAACTGGTCTATGTAGCCTTTTTTGTTTTTTTCATCTTTAAACACATAAAAATCTCCATCTTTTGTAAATTTCTTTGCAATTTCTTTGTTGTTAGTAATGACATCGAACACTCTGTTCCAATACTTCTCGTTTTCTGTAGCAAATGCAAATGTGAAATCCGGAACTACAATATCTTTATTCTTCTTAACTTCTTTTTCATTATAGTCGTCGTCATACGTGTAATCTGTGTATTCTACATTTTTAGTTTTAAGCTCGTTCAGTACAAAAATTCCGTTTCCGGGAGCAATTTTTGCAATCGCTTCTTCGTCCAGGACAATCTTAATGGTTTCCATTACCAGCTGAATTTCTTTCTGATACTTTTCGTCTCCGGCATTCTGCATCATATCATACATCATATCAAAATACTTGTATCCGTTGATATTCATTGTATAATACCCTACGCTTTTATCATTAATAAGTGCTGCAAGCTTTTTATTCTTTTTGCCTTTGTAAACCTGCGAAATACTTTTCTGAAGCTCCGGATTTTTATTTCTGTGGTTGTTTACAAGACGTACTTTTTCATCATCAAAATACAAATTGTAAGCAGAATCTGAACTGTAAAGTTTCCCCAAAGCACTCATAAAATTAAAGCCTTTGTAAAGCTTATCGTACAAACCTTTGGAGATAATTTTATCGTAATCTGCGTAAATAAAAGCATCGGAATTAGCATCTCGGAAGCTGAGCATGTTTTTGTCTACATCCAGTTCCAGATTAGAACTGAAATATTCGTCGAAATCATTTTCTGCAAACTTTTTCAGCATTTTAAATCTCACAATACTGATAGAATCCTGCTGTTTTTGATACACAGAATCTAACTCATATTGATCGCTTCCGTAATAATCATCCTGAGATAATGGCGGCGAAACTTCTGCACTGTCGTGCTGATAATTACTGTCGGTTGTTTCAGAATCTTCTTTCTTTTCTTCCGGGTATTTGTGGTGTTTCTGCAGATATTTTATATCTTTTTGAATCTTGGCTATTTCTGCATTATTTTCTTTAATACTTTCTTTCAGATATTTAATATCGTCTTTCAGATACCCAATTTCCTCTTTATAATCGAACGGTTTTTCTACTTCTGCATATGCGCTGTCTATTGCTACAGTATCTACTGCCGCAACAGCACTGTCTACCTCAGCATTATCTTCCCAAAGATTTTTTTCTTTCTTGTTATAATTAATGAATTTCAGGACAGCTTTTTTATCATTCCATGCCACGAAAATGTCATTTTCAATATCTACATAAGAATAATTGTTCTTTTTACTGACTTCTAAACCGTGTTTTTTCACTGAATTGATGAACTCCTGAAACTTATCCTTATTTTCTAAAGTAAAAAGCGTGGTGTAAGATTGTACAGAATCGTTAATTGTTCCATAATGATACTGAGTTGCATCATATCTGATTCCTGTCTTGGAGTAATCTTTCCACGAATTCTTTTTATCTTCTTTTTTATTGATTTCCTTTAAAATCGGGTTAAATTTATCCCAGTTTATTTTTTTATTAAGCTGCTTGCCATTTATTTCCATATAAAAAACAGCATCTGCAGGAAGTTTTGCGCTTTTTTGAGCCCAAAATACTGTACTGATAAGAATAAATAATAAAACCGATGTCTTTGAGAATAGAGTTTTCATGATTGACTGTATTACTGTAATTGAATGGTATTCTGAATTTGCTTTTTCTGAAAAATAAAATCCAGAATATTTCCTTCCTGCTTTAAAGCTTTTTTGTTGGGAGACATTTGGTAAGAAGGATTAGATTGGGATTTTATACTGTTTTCGAACTGTAAAACCGAAACGTATCTTGCATCGTTGAAGACCTCTTTGTCTGCTTTGCTGAGTTTTTCGTAATCGCTTTTAAAAGTGTTCACCTTATTTTTAGAAAAAATATTTTTAGCCTGGTTATGACTGTAAATCTGCGTAGGAACCATTTTCCCGAGAATATTTTTTGCTTTTAACTGCTCCAATCCTGCATTAATATTTTCAATTTTCTTGAATGTGCAGCTCAGCTTCAGAATATAATCATCAAAATCCATGGAAGTTTTCACATTAGAAATTCCCGGTGTGGCTTTAAAAATTTTAGCCGCCTCATTTATTTTCGCTTCAATTTCTGCTTTTTTGGGCACTTTTTTGCCGTTAATAGTTTCCATTTTAGCAATAGAAGCCAATCTGGTTTTGCTTTTGCTGCCGTTTATAATGATAGAATATTCGCCACTTCCGTCGGCTTTAAGATTTACTTTGTCCAAAATATCAAAACAGCTTGTTAAACAAAGCAGAGCCGTAAAAAGAGCAAAAGTTTTTATAATAATTTTCATCGAATGAATTAAAAAAGCAAAAATAATGTTTTATCGTATATCATACTCTGGTGAAGACAATTTTTACAATACACTTCCTTTAAGGTAACTTTGCCGAAGATTCTCCTCTAGCTTCTCTATCGAATAGCGAAGCGTCGTTCTTGGCATTTCTTGATAATTTTTATTTAAAAATGAAATGAGTTCAGCTTCATTTTTTTTGCCCATTTCTCTCAGAAGCCATCCGTTGGCTTTATGCATCAAATCATGTGGATGTTGCAAATTGTGCATTACAAATTCTTTGGTGAGCTCAAAGAAACCTTTTTTGATGTAATACATTGTTCCTACAACCGCAATCCTTTTATGCCACATTGCTTCAGACAAAGACAGCTTTCTCAGTAAATTATCATTTTGAGTATCAAAAGCGTATCTGCCAAGAATTTTGTAGCAACTGGAGTCTACAAAATCCCAATTATTAATATATTTTAAATGATTCAGATAAAAATCGGCGATTTCAGCTTGTACATCTATGTCTTTAGTTTTTTCGTATTTAAAGACGAGCATAAACAAAGCGGTTAATCGGTGTTCATGATATCGAGATTGCAACAGTTCACTGATTTCCTTTAAACTTAATTGCAGATAATATTCTTTCGCAACCGCTCTCTGGTCGGGAACTTTTATCCCTAAAAACAAGTCGCCTTCACCATATTCTCCTTTTCCGGTTTTGAAAAATTTCGGCAGAAATGCTGCTTTTTCAGGAATAGCTAATTCTGCAAGAGCATTTTTAATTTCATTTACCATTTATGTCTGAAATACAATCCGTTAACAAACCTATTCTAAAGTAACACTTTCTTTTTCCTGCTCTTCTTTGGCAATCTGCTTGGGATTGGCAACTTTAGCAATGGTAAGTCCCTGAACAATAATAGAAAACACAACAACACAATAAGTAATACTTAAAATAATATTGCTGTGTTCACTTTTAGGAATCGACATTGCCAAAGCGATAGAAACCCCGCCTCGAATTCCGCCCCAAAAGAGAACTTTAATCGTCTGCGGACTAAATCTTGTTCTGAAAGACATAAATTTGGTAGGTCCCCAAATTGAAATGAAACGTGCCACCAAAACCACCAAAATACCAATCATCCCAGGAACAATGTAGTGGTTGAGGTCTTTAATCATCAACAATTCGAAACCAATGAACAGGAAAAGAACTGCATTCAATATTTCATCTATCAGTTCCCAGAATTTAATTAAATAATCCTGAGTAATCGATTTCATCTTAAATTTAACATTAAAATTACCCATAAAAAGTCCTGCAGCAACCATAGTAAGCGGCCCGGAAATATGAAGTTGTCTTGCGACAAGATAACCTCCCATTACGACTGCTAAAGTTACAAGTACAGAAATAATGTAATCATCTACTTCCCGCATAAGTCTGGATGTAATGTATCCTAAAACCACTCCAAGAAGCAAACCGCCTCCGGCTTCTTTCAGCAAAAGAAGAGTGATGCTTTCTATTCCCAAATCTACCTCTTTCCCAATTGCCAGCTGAAGAACAACTGTGAAAACAACAACCGCCATCCCGTCGTTAAATAAAGATTCTCCCGCAACTTTTGTTTCTAAAGACTTTGATACATTTGCCTGTTTCAAAATACTTAGAACAGCTACAGGATCTGTTGGCGATATTAAAGCTCCAAATAAAAGGCAATAAATGAAAGGCATATTTATCCCTACAAACGGCAGCAGATAAAACATTCCAAAACCGACAATAAAAGTAGAAATTACGACTCCGGCTGTAGAAAATATCAAGACGGACCGCAACTGTTCTTTCAAATCGTTGATGTTGATATGAATTCCTCCTGCGAAAAGAAGAAAATTAAGCATTGCACCCATTAGGACCTCAGTAAAATCTATACTGTTCATTAAATTATTTAGATGATTGAATGTTTTTGGCAGAAAGCTCTGTCCGAAAAACACCAATATAATAGATACAACAATGGCAATTACCATAATCCCAATTGTACTTGGGAGTTTTAGAAAACGGTAATTGATGTATGCAAAAATAGAAGCGAGTACAATGAGTACTGAAAAAGAATAATATAATTCCAAAATTAAGTTTTGTTAAATAGTTGTTTGATTAATATTAAAAATTTAAATAGAGAACTTTGATGTAAATTTTTTGATCATCTCTAGACCAAACATCAACTACAGAATCTTTATACGTTGTGGAATTTCTTGTAAAATCTTTTCCAACGTTTAAAACATTCAGCAGAATATATTCATCTCCGACAGAATTTACGATGTAAGGTGTTTTCTCAGATTTTCCGTCCCCAGAATCCTTTATTGCTTCTGTAAGTAACCGCAGCTGATTGAGGTGATGCACAAAATTTCCTGCATCTTTTGTAGAATCGTATGCTCTGAGAAGTATAAGAATAACATCTAGATTTGTAGGATCTTTTCCGTATAAAATTTTCCCTAATTTAATACATTCTTCAAAATTTCCGCTTTTAAAAGCGTCTGCAAGATTTTTAAAATCCTCATCGGTTACAGAAACTTTTGTTTTTAAAAAATTTCTACCGTAGTACAAATGTTGGGCTTCGATGCTGTCTAATGACTTGGGATATCCTTTAAATTTGAATATCAGTTTCTCGTAATTATACGGAGATTTGGAATTGCCTAAATCTTTCTCAATTTCTTTTAAATTGAGTTTCATTTGGGCAATTCCCAAAAAAGGAATCATTAGCAAAAGGAAGAAAATTTTACATTTCATTACTTCTTGTTTTCGTTTTCTTCCTCATCATTATCAAAATATTCGAAAAGGAAATCGTTGTAAGGAAATCTGGAAATATGAATTTTCATTACTTCATCGTAAATCATTCTCTTCATTTCCGGGAAGTTCTCTTTGGTAAGTGCAGAAATAAATACGGTTGGATGTTTAGATTTTGCCATCCAAGTATTTTTCCATTCTTCCAGAGAGATATTCTTTTTAGAACTTGGGGTAAGATCATCTTCGTCTTTCTTTTCGTAGCTGAAATCATCAATTTTATTAAAAACCATAATCATCGGTTTTTGATGAGCATTGATTTCCATTAAAATCTGATTAACAGATTCGATATGATCTTCAAAACTTTCATGCGAAATATCAACAACATGAATAAGAAGATCCGCTTCACGAACCTCATCCAATGTAGATTTGAAAGATTCTACCAACTGTGTAGGAAGTTTACGGATAAACCCTACAGTGTCTGTAAGAAGAAAAGGTAGGTTTCCGATAACTACTTTTCTTACCGTAGTATCTAGTGTTGCGAATAATTTATTTTCAGCAAAAACTTCAGACTTCGATAAAGCATTCATCAGGGTAGATTTACCCACATTGGTATATCCAACCAAAGCAACACGCACCACTTTTCCGCGGTTGTTTCTTTGGGTAGCCATTTGCTTGTCGATGGTTTTCAACTTTTCTTTTAGCAAAGTAATCCTGTCGCGGATAATTCTTCGGTCTGTCTCGATTTCGGTTTCTCCAGGACCTCTCATCCCGATACCTCCTTTCTGTCTTTCAAGGTGAGTCCACATTCTTGTTAACCTCGGAAGAAGATACTGATACTGAGCTAATTCTACTTGAGTTCTCGCATAAGAAGTTTGTGCTCTCTGTGCAAAAATATCTAAAATAAGATTGGTTCTGTCTAAGATTTTAACTTCCATTTCTCTCTCTAAGTTTTTTAGCTGAGAAGGCGAAAGCTCATCATCGAAAATGACAGTTCCTATTTCATTTTCTTTTATATAGTCTTTAATTTCCTGAACTTTTCCGCTGCCCACGAAAGTTTTAGAGTCTGGCTGAGTTAATTTTTGAGTGAAACGGCGATCAACAGAAGCCCCTGCTGTAAAAGCAAGAAACTCCAGCTCATCCATATATTCTATCAGTTTATCTTCGTCCTGTTGTTGCGTGATAACGCCTACTAATACTGATTTTTCGTAATTGTGCTGTTTTTTTTCTAACATTAAAATCTACCTGTTTTATATGTTTCACAAGATAACATTTTTATACAAGAAATACAAATTACCATTAAAGCGGCGAAGGTATAGCGTCTTATTCAAATTATAGCCTCGAAAATTAACCATTCATTTCTCCAAGAGAAAGCTATTTTAAAACTTTAAAATGACTATAAATACTGAATTTGATGACATCTATTAATCCCAATCTGCCGCCAAAAACTTTATTGTATTTCCCTGCTTATCAATCAAAATAAGAAAATGACCATCCATGTGATAGTGAGACATTTTTTGAAAAGATTGTAAAAATTTTGTTTCTAAATCCATTGCTTCGCAGGACATATACGTACTTCTGATTCCTGAAATTTCGATTCTGTTATTGGTTTTAAATTCCATTTTAAAGAAAATTCTGTTACAACCCATAAATGCGGAGCCATTTATTTTCCGGTCTTTAATTTCTGATGTGAGATTGACTTCTGCTCTGTTTTTTATCAGTTCAGCTTTTTTAAACTGATTAAAAGAAACCAACATCCACTGTCTTTGGACATTATCATTTTTCCGCTGTACAGAATGGCAATTCAATAGTAAAGTAAAAACAAAGAAGAAGAAAAAAAACAGAAAGAAACCTTTTCATTATTCGCAGAAAACCATTTTCATACCATTTAAACCTGAAATACCGCAAAAATTAGTAAATTAGCCACACAAAAATTTTTTAATACAATGAAAAGAATATTTTTACTATTCACTTTCTTATTGAGTTTTGTCCAAATGAGGGCAGACGAAGGGATGTGGCTAATGATGCTCATCAAGAGATTAAATGGCGTGGATATGCAGAAAAAAGGTCTTCATCTAACTCCTGAAGAAATCTATTCTGTAAACAATTCTAGCTTAAAAGATGCTATTGTAAGCTTCGGTGGTTTTTGTACCGGAGAAATCGTTTCAGACAGAGGTTTGATTTTTACCAATCACCACTGTGGCTACGGAGCAGTTGCAGCAGCATCTACGCCGGAAAAAGATTACCTGAAGAATGGTTTTTGGGCAATGAAAGACAAAGATGAGTTTAATGCTAAAGATTTGTATGTAAGATTTTTGGTTAGAATGGATGATGCTACACAGAGAATCAATTCTAAACTGAATAATGACATGACGGGTGCTCAAAGAAAGGCAGTAATTGATGCAGAAACAAAAGCAATTCAGACAGAAAATTCCGAAAACGGAAAGTACACTGTAATCGTAAAAGATTTTTTCAACGGAAACGAATTTTATTATTTTGTATACCAAGATTATAAAGATATCAGATTAGTAGGTGCACCACCGTCCTCAATCGGAAAATTTGGTGGTGATACAGACAACTGGGAATGGCCAAGACATACAGGAGATTTTACTGTTTTCAGAGTATATGCAGATGCTGCAGGAAATCCTTCCGAGTATAAGCCTACAAACGTTCCTTTGAAACCTAAACATTATCTTCCGGTTTCTCTTAAAGGTGTAAAACCTGGAGATTTTGCGATGATTTTAGGCTATCCGGGAAGAACCAACCGTTATTTAACGTCTTACGGAATCCAACAGATGGTAACCAAAGACTACCCAGCTTGGGTTGAAGGTTCTAAAATGGCAATGGATGTAATGAAGAAGTACATGGATAAAGATAAAGCAACTCAGCTTAACTATGCTTCTCAATATGCAAGTGTTGCCAATTATTGGAAAAACAGACAAGGAACGATTGATGCCGTGAACAAAAACGGAACTATTGAAGATAAGCAGAATCTCGAAAAAGTTTATGCAAACTGGGCATTACAGCCTGGAAACGAAATGTACGATGGTGTTTTAGAAAACATCAGAGAATATTACAAACAGGTTTCGGACAGAAATGTGGAAAAAATGTATTCTTCTTTATTAACAAGAAATGCTAAGTATATTTCTCTTGCATATCAGCTTTCATCAATGCTAGATGCGTATGCTAAACAGGATATGGCAGGAAGACTTGCTATGAAACCAAAATTGGAAGAAGCTGTAAAGACTACTTATGAAAACATCAATACAGATCTTGAAGGAGAAATGTTGAATTCTATGGTAAATCTTTATCAGACAAGAGTAAATAAAGAAGTTGCATCTCCAACTTTAATGGAACTTAACGCAACCACTCTTTCTAATATTGCATTTTCTTCAATTTTTGCCAATAAAACTTCTGTAAGTAATTTTATTGCCAATCCTGACCGTTTGAAGCTGGATGCAGATCCACTATTAAAAATTGCCAGAGGTATTGTAACAGACCAAAAGTATTATAGCGACAAATTTATTTTGGTTGATGATTTCTTCGCAAAAAACAACCGTCTGTTTTTAGATGGTTTGAGAAAAGCTCAGCCAGAGAAAAAATTCTATCCGGATGCTAATTCTACAATGAGATTAACATACGGTTCTGTAGATACTCTTCCAATGAGAAATGATAGAGATTATCATGGTATTACAGATAACTATTATACCGATATGAACGGTTTAGTGGCAAAATACAAAGCTGGTGATGAAGAATTCGATTTACCTCAAAGACTTATTGCACTTAATAATGCTAAAGATTACGGACAATACGCAGACAAAGCGGGATATATGCCTGTAAATTTCTTATCTAATAATGATATTACAGGAGGTAACTCTGGTTCTCCGGTAATTGATGGAGACGGAAACCTTATTGGTATTGCTTTTGACGGGAACAGTGAAGCTTTAAGTGGCGATATTGTTTTCGAGAAAGAGTGGCAAAAGACAATTAATGTTGATATTAGATTTGTTCTTTGGACGATTGATAAATTTGCAGGTGCAAGAAGATTAGTAGATGAATTGAAATTGGTAAGAGATGAAAATACTCCTGCTGATACAGGTGCTTCTAAAATAAAAACAGCTACTCCTGCAAAAAAGAAAAAATAATATTTTAAAAAATATCTATTTAAACCGCAAAATTAAATTTTGCGGTTTTTTATTAAACATTAGTGTGTTTAAAAGATAAAATACTTTTCAAAAATTAAAGTAACAAACAATACATATTTTTTTTATTTTTGAATTATTATACTAAAAAACATAGGGATGAAAAATAAAAATTTATCAATAGCAGCGTGCTTAATGATTTCTGTAAATATATTTTCACAAGTGGGTATAAATACTACAACCCCAGAATCTACACTAGATATAAGAGCAAAAAATCATCTTGGTACAGTTACTTCTAATGACGGTATTTTAGTTCCTCGTGTAAATTCTTTAGCTACTAATGGCTCTAGTAATGGTCAGTTGATCTATCTAATCTCGGACGCTTCTCCTTATTTTCAAGGATTTCATTATTGGAATGGTACTGTTTGGGTACGTGTAACCCCACTTTCTACAAGCAGTTGGAGCACAACAGGAAATTCTGGTACATCTGCAGCAACCAACTACATTGGGACCAATGACAGTAATCCTCTCAAATTTAAGATCTACAATAACCGTTCTGGGAGAATTGATGTTAACAATACCATAATTGGTTATGATTCTGAATCTACCAATGCCAACCTTAGCAACAGTACAGTATTTGGAGCAGGATCTGGCAACAATATTAATGCCTCTGGTGCCGTTATCTTGGGTGCACAAAACGCAGCGGCTTATATGACTGGCGGTAGTAATACCGTTATTGGATATTATTCTGGCAGAGTTTTATCTAGCGGCAGCCAAAATATTTTTATTGGAGAAAGTACCGCAAACAACATAAGCACTGGCGGAGGCAATATCGCCATTGGTAATCAAGCCTTTAACAACACCGATAGTGGCATGAATAATAATATAGCGATTGGCTCGCAGGCTGGTGCCAGAACTCATGGAAATCAAAATATTCTCCTTGGTGCATCTGCTGGATATACATTGTCTGGCAACGGCAATATTCTTATTGGTGAAAGTGCTGGTTCTCAAAACAGTAGTAATAACAATACCATGATTGGTGTCAATAGTGGTGCTTCTGCTGGGAATAGCGCACAAAATACATATTAGGCAATAGCACCGGACAATTTGCGAAAGGCTCTAATAATACCGCTTTGGGTTATGCTGCTCTATCAGCATCAAGCGCAAGCGCCTCTACAGCCAACAATACCATGATTGGATCCTCCAGCGGAGCCTCTCTCTCTGGTCAAGATAATGTTGCAGTAGGATATAACACCGCATACTCTAACAAGACTGGTAATGGCAATACCACTATTGGGACAAATTCTGACGTTGCAGATACCCTTTCTAACGCCACTGCCATAGGACAAAACTCTAGAGTTGAGGCAAGCAACTCTTTGGTTTTAGGGGCTATAAATGGTATAAATAATGCGACAGCTTCTGCAAAGATTGGGATTGGAACAACTACTCCAAACAGTTCTCTCCAAGTTGCTGGAAGCGTTAGTATGTCTATTAAAACCATAAGTTCAGATTATACTATTACGGATTCAGATTATACCATTATTAAAAATTCTGATGGTATTATTAATGTTAAATTGCCCGATCCAGCAAACACAAATATTGGCAGAATTATTTACGTGGTAAATCGTAAAAGTGGCTCAATAAAAGTTTATACCGACTCACCTCTGAAAATAGCTAAATACACCTCTATTCTAGATAGTGTAAGTTTTTCCCAAAACGCAATGCTTCAATCGGATGGCACCTATTGGTATCAAATTTCTGGAAGCTAATATGTATTAAATATTTATTAAACATTCCAAAATTCCCGATCTAGACTTCTGTACTGTATGGCTTCCGAAATATGGTGTGATAAAATATTTTCAGATTCTTCAAGATCAGCAATTGTTCTGGCTACTTTTAAAATCCTGTCGTAAGCTCTTGCTGAAAGATTAAGCTTGTCCATCGCCATTTTGATAAGTTGAAACGAAGCATCATCAAGTTCGCAAAACTGTTCAATCTCGCGAGATCCTATTTGAGCGTTATAACTGATTTTTAAATCTTTATATCGTTCATTTTGAATTTCACGTGCGATTAAAACACGTTTCCGTATATCTTCACTTTTTTCACCTTTCCGTTTTTCTGCAAGTTGCTCAAATTCTACTTTCTGCACCTCTACATGAATATCAATTCTGTCTAACAGCGGTCCCGAAAGTTTATTCATATACCGTTGCATTTCAAACGCAGAAGAAGTATTGTTGGGATCATCCGGAAAATAACCGCTGGGACTTGGATTCATCGAGGCAACAAGCATAAAACTTGAAGGATAATTTACCGTAAATCTCGCTCTCGAAATGGTTACCTCCCGGTCTTCAAGAGGTTGTCTCATCACTTCGAGAACGGTTCTTTTAAATTCCGGCATTTCATCAAGAAATAAAACTCCGTTGTGAGCCAAAGAAATCTCTCCGGGTTGAGGATAACTTCCGCCGCCCACAAGGGCTACATCCGAAATTGTATGGTGAGGGCTACGAAAAGGACGAACCGTCATTAATGATGTTTCTGCACCCATTTTTCCGGCAACAGAATGTATTTTTGTAGTCTCTAAAGCTTCTTTTAAGGTGAGCGGAGGCAAAATACTCGGAACTCTTTTGGCGAGCATCGTTTTTCCACTTCCGGGAGGACCGATGAGAATAATGTTGTGGCCTCCTGCGGCAGCAACTTCCATTGCTCTTTTGGCTGTTTCCTGGCCTTTAACTTCAGAAAAATCAAAAGGAAACTGATTAATTTTTTCCTGAAATTCTTTTCTTGTATCTAAAACGGTTTTTTCTAAAGCTTTCCCCTCATTAAAAAAATCAATAACCTCTTTAATATTTTCAACTCCATATACCTCAAGATTATTTACAATTGCAGCTTCTCTAGTATTTTGTTTTGGTAAAATAATTCCTTTAAAACCTTCTTCCCGAGCCTGAATGGCAATTGGCAAAACCCCTTTTATAGGTTGAAGGCTCCCGTCCAAGGAAAGTTCGCCCATAATAATATAATCTTGTACATTCTCTGCAACGATTTGGTCTGAAGCTACCAGAATGCCCATAGCAATACTCAAATCATACGCAGCACCTTCTTTCCGCAAATCTGCGGGAGCCATATTAATCGTAATTTTCTTCCCAGGAATTTTGTAGCTTACATTTTTTAATGCAGCAGAAATTCTGTAACTGCTTTCTTTAATGGCATTATCTGGTAAACCAACAAGATGATACCCAACTCCACCAGTATCTACATTCACTTCTATGGTGATGGTTTGAGCTGAAACTCCGAAGATGGCACTTCCATAAATTTTTATCAACATATCGCTGTGTTTTTAGTAAAGTTAAAACTTTTTATCATTTTTTAAAGCTGTTTTTCGCTAATTTTATACGCCTTTTTATACTTTTGTGTAAACAGCCACCACAAACAATTTACTAATAATGAGTATAAAGCCTGAAATTTCCTGGCAGGATTTTGAGAAATTAGACATCCGTAGCGGAACAATTATTTCTGCCAAAGATTTCGAGAAAGCAAGAAACCCATCCTATCAGGTTGAAATTGATTTTGGAGATCTAGGAATTAGAAAATCTGCTGCACAAATTACTTCTCTATATTCAAAAGAAGAATTGATAGGAAAACAGATTTTAGCTGTAGTAAATTTTCCTAAAAAGCAAATTGCCAATTTCTTCAGCGAATGCCTTGTTTTGGGCGTTTACGGAGAGGATGTAAAAAATGTAACCCTTTTAAGTCCATCTTTGCCTGTAAAAAACGGGCTTCAAATAGGTTAAAATTAAATTTTTAAAACACAAATATGATACAAAATATTCCTTTAGAAAAAGTTTTATTTCTTGATATAGAAACCGTTCCTTTATACGGAAACTGGCAAGAAATTCCTGAGACTGAGAAAGCTTTGTGGGACAAGAAAACCAAATATCAGCGTAAAGATGAAATTTCTGCTGAGGATTTTTATGATAAAGCAGGAATAATGGCAGAATTTGGGAAAATTATCTGCATTAGCATTGGTATGCTGGAGAAGAATGAAACTTTAAAAATAAAAAGTTTTGCTGGAGATGACGAGAAAAAAATATTGCTTGAATTTGGAGAAATTTTTAACAGCCCAAGACTTCGGGAAGTCATTCTTTGTGCTCACAACGGAAAAGAATTTGATTTCCCTTGGATCGCAAGACGTTTTCTCATCAACGGAATGCAACCGCCTTCTCCATTTCAGATGTTTGGGAAGAAACCTTGGGAAATCCCTCACATTGATACGATGGAACTCTGGAAATTCGGGGATTATAAAAGTTTTGTTTCTTTAGAACTTTTAGCCCATGTTTTTGGAATTCCAACCCCTAAAGATGATATTGATGGCTCAATGGTTTCATCAATTTACTACATAGAAAAAGACTTGCAGAGAATAGTTGATTATTGTGAAAAAGATGTATTAACTTTGGCAAATATTTTCCGGCGAATGCGTCAGGAAGATTTACTACAAAGAAATTTGAATTTAGATTAAATTAAATAATGAAATTTACAGACGATCAAATCGCAGATATAGGTGACGAAATTATACGAGTTCTTAAAACCGTTTACGATCCCGAAATTCCGGTAGATATTTACGAATTGGGGCTTATTTATGATGTGCAGATTTCGGATGATGCAGATATTAAAATCATCATGACATTAACTACTCCCAACTGTCCGGTTGCAGAAACTCTGCCACAGGAAGTAAAAGATAAGGTAAAAGCAGTTGAAAATGTAAATGAGGTAGATCTTGAACTTACCTTTGAGCCAAGCTGGAATAAAGACATGATGAGTGAAGAAGCTAAATTTGAACTTGGAATGCTATAATTTTCATCACTCATCTATCACCACAAAAAAGCGCAGAAAATTAATTTTCCGCGCTTTTTCTTTCACTTTACTTTTCCCCATTAACCCGGGACAGGTTATAAGAAAAAAGGCCGGAAAAACTTCCGACCTTTATATTTATTTTATACTACTCCTTGTGCCAACATTGCTTCTGCCACTTTTACGAAGCCTGCAATATTTGCTCCCTTTACGTAGTTTACGTATCCGTCTTCTTCTTTTCCGTAATCTCTACATGCTTTATGGATGCCGATCATAATCTCTTTCAGTCTTGCATCTACTTCCTCAGAAGTCCAGTTTAATCTGATAGAGTTTTGAGTCATTTCTAAACCTGAAGTTGCTACACCACCTGCGTTAGAAGCTTTACCTGGAGAGAATAATACTTTTTTCTCTAGGAAGTAGTTAATCGCATCTAATGTTGAAGGCATATTTGCTGCCTCAGTTACACATACACACCCGTTATCTACTAAAATTTTGGCATCTTCCAAATCGAGTTCATTTTGTGTTGCAGAAGGAATCGCTACATCACATTTCACTTCCCAAGGGCGTTTTCCAGCATGGAATTCTGCTGAAGGATATTTTTTAGCATAATCTTCAGCTCTGTTGTTACCCGAAGATCTAAGCTCTAGCAAATATTCTATTTTTTCTCCATCGATACCATCTTTATCGTAGATGTAACCGTCTGGTCCAGAAATGGTAACAACCTTTCCGCCCAATTCGTTTACTTTTTTAATAACTCCCCAAGCTACGTTTCCGAATCCTGAAACTGTTACTACTTTATCTTTGAAAGTTTGTCCGATAGTTTTTAGCATCTGCTCTGCGAAGTAAACAACACCATATCCTGTAGCTTCAGGACGAATAAGCGAACCTCCATAAGCAAGACCTTTACCAGTAAGAACTCCTGTAAATTCGTTTCTTATTTTTTTATACTGTCCAAATAAATATCCGATTTCTCTAGCTCCAACACCGATATCTCCTGCAGGTACATCTGTTTCAGGACCGATATGTTTGCAAAGTTCTGTCATAAATGCCTGACAAAAACGCATTACCTCCATATCAGATTTCCCTTGAGGATCGAAGTCTGAACCTCCTTTACCACCACCCATAGGAAGTGTCGTTAAAGAGTTTTTGAAAACCTGTTCGAAAGCTAAGAACTTTAATACAGAAAGGTTTACTGTAGGATGAAAACGAATTCCTCCTTTGTATGGTCCGATTGCAGAGTTCATCTGAATTCTGAAACCTCTGTTTACTTGAATTTCTCCTTTATCATCAACCCACGGAACTCTGAAAATGATAACTCTTTCAGCTTCAGCCATTCTTTCAAGCAGCTTCATGCCGGTATATTCTTTTCTTGTTAGAATAAAAGGAATTACAGTAACTGCAACTTCTTTTACAGCCTGTAAAAACTCTGGTTCGTTCGGGTTTTTTGCTTCTATTTTTGCAATAAACTCCTGAATTTTCTGGTCAACATTATATTGTTCCATATTAGGTAAGGTTGAATATTATTTCAACAAATTTAATTTTTTTTTCAATATTCACAATAGTAGTTTTGTTATTTATGAAAAATTAAATAATAATGCGACAAAATATTATTAAATTAATAATAGTTGTTTAAATGTTATTAAAAATTAAATGTTATTTATGAAATGATGAAATATTAAGAAATCATTAATTCTTACAAAGCAACAAATTGTCTCCCTGAAAATGATTTTATTTTACCTAAAAGCTCAAGCTCTAGAATAACAGGCAATATTTTGTGTGATGCAAGCAATATTTTCCCGGACAAATCGTCTAAAGTAATTTGAGGATGATCTGCAATAACCCTGTAAATTTCTTCCTGATTTTCAGTAAGCGGAATCGAAAATGTACTTTGAGGAAAAAGTTCTTCCATATTAAGGTAATTTGGGCATAATCCTAGAGATTCGGAAAGATCTTTAATGGTTGAAATTGCAGATGCTTTGTTCTGGAATATAAGTTGATTGCATCCTTGGCTGTATTTATCTGTAATTTTGCCGGGCAGTGCAAAGACATCCCGGTTATACTGATTCGCAAAAGTGGCAGTGCTTATGGAACCTCCACCAAAGGCTGTTTCTACTACAATTGTTGATGATGATATTCCTGCAACAATTCTGTTTCTCTGAATAAAATTTTCCCTATCGGGTTTGCGCATTGAATTAAATTCTGTAAACAGACAGCCATTTTCTAATATTTTTTCGGAAAGTTGCTTATTCTTAGAAGGATAAAGTGTCTGAAAACCATGAGCTAACACTGCAACAGTAGGAACTTCCATTTTCAGAGAATTTTCGTGTACTTCTTTATCTGCACCTAAAGCTAAACCACTTACAGACTGATATTTACACTGCTTGGTTTCAGTGAAAAAATCTTCAATAAACTTTTTTCCGTAGGAGGTAATATTCCTTGTTCCTACTATACTTACGCACTTTAAGTCTGGATTAAAATTTCCTTTTTGATATAATATTGCAGGAGCATCATCACATTCATTCAGGAGAAATGGCAGATCTTTCTGATGACGCAAATTTATTTTTATCTGGTTTTTTTCGCAGAAGTTTATCTCTTTTTCTGCCAACATCAAATGTTCAGAATTACCAATGTCCGAAATAATTTTTTTCCCTACTCCATGGGTTTTCGCAAGTTCGTTTTTAGCAGTTTCCCAAACATTTTTAGCACTTCCAAAATTTCTTACAAGCTTATTAAAAGTAATATCTCCTATAAAATTGCATTGTCTTAAAGCGATTGAGTAGAGATGTTCTTCTTTATACATTTGTGTTTTATTTCCAAAATTAACGAATTTATTTTTTCCTCAATTCTTCTAAATGATCCCAAATATCATCTCTTTTTTTATAGGGTAGTTCCATAAAATCGTCAGGATTGTTTTCTTTGTATTCCTGCCACAATTTATCATCTTTTTCACTATAGTAATTGGGAAACTCCCAGATATATTTCTTCTTTTTTTCTCCATATTTTTTGAAAACGAATGCCATGACACTTCCTATAATTGCTCCCGATAAATGTGCCTGCCAAGAAATCCTGCTCGGCTCGTTCATTGTATAGAATAGTTCTTCGGGAAACATTCCCCAAATTAAACTACCATAATATAAGACGACAAGCAGGGAAATGGTAAGCAGTTTAATATTCCACCTGAAAACACCGCCGAAGAAAAGAAAAAAAGCGAGTACGTAAACAATACCACTGGCTCCAATAGTACATGTGTAGAGATATTCGCCCGAAAAAATATCTATTGGAGGAAGTATCCAAAGAAGAAAACCACTACTTATCCAGCCTGTAATAAAGACTTTAGTTGCCACTTCAGGGTAAAACTGGTAAAGGAGAAACAGGAGAAAAACAATAGGAATGGAGTTCCCTATAATATGATCAATATTTCCATGCAATAAGGGAGAAGTAATAATACCCAACAATCCCTCCGGTAATAAAGGAATAATGGCCCCAAAACAACTTGAAAAAAAACCAAAATGTTGCAGCAAAAAGCCAAACCACATCGCGGCGAGCATTATTATTGGAGCAAGAATCGCTTTTTTATGAATAATATTTCTAATCATATCAGTATGCTGTCAAATCAAAAGCCAAGGATAAATTTCGGTAATTTTGGCGATGATTGAGGTGTTGAGTTGTGATTTGAGACAAAAAGTAATAAATTTGATGCTTCAAAAATTTTAAAAAAACCTATTTTTTTGATTATTTAAAACTAAGTAAACACATTTCTATGAAAAAACTCCTTGTTTTCTCTATTTTATTCTTTGGTCTAAGCACTCAGGCACAAGTGGTAATTAATGATTCTGTAGCTGTAGACACCATTAAAAAACCGAGACATTGGTCTATAAATGCTAACAATAGTGTCATGTTTAATCAGGCTGCTTTCTCCAATTGGGTAGGCGGTGGAGCTAATAATATTGGTTGGCTTGCAAGTGCAAATTATAATTTGGTTTACGAGAAAGGCCGTAATCTTTGGGAAAACATCATTATTATGAATTATGGGCAAAATACTACTAAAGGAGTAGGCACAAGAAAAACCCAGGACGTTCTTAATATCTCTACGAATTATGGACTTCAGTTTTCTAAGAGTTGGTATGTTTCTACAGGAGCCAGCTTACTTTCTCAGTTTTCGGGTGGATTTGATGACGGAAATAATCCGGAAGCTAATAAAATTTCAAATTTCATGGCGCCTGGCTATGTAAATGCCGGTATTGGTATTACATACAGACCAAGTGATAATCTAACAGTTACTCTAAGACCCATCAACGGAAGGTTTACGTTTGTATTAGATAAAGATCTTCAGCTTGCCGGAAATTATGGTTTAAAGGCTGATGGAGATTTCTTCCTAATGCAATTAGGTTTCTTGGCTTCTGCAATTTATAAAGTTAAATTAATGGAGAATATTGAAATGACCAATACGGGTTCTATTTTCTCCAATTATCTGGAAAATCCGGACCATATGGTTCTTTCGTACAATATGTTGCTGAAGATGAAGATTAACAAATTCGTTTCTTCAATTGTTACTTTAGATTTAATGTACGACCACAACCAAATACAAAAAACACAGCTGAAACAAACTTTAGGAATCGGCTTTGCTTATAATCTCGATAATGGAGTAAAAAGATCTAACAGAAAAGACAGCCAGTGGTGGCAGAAAAAATAGTCAGCAATGACAAAAAAAATGGGCGGTTGCAAAAGTAACCGCCCATTTTTTATTAAGATTTTAAAATTCAATATTTACTTCAAGCTTTTCAGAAAGTAATTTAGATATTTTCTCTTTTAAAGGTTCAATATCAATATTTTGCATTGCATCATTGGCAAAAGCGTATAAAAGCAGTGCCTGAGCTTCTTTCTTGGAAATACCTCTTGCTCTTAAATAAAACATCGCATCTTCATTCAGCTGACCTACGGTACATCCGTGAGAACATTTAACATCATCCGCAAAAATTTCAAGTTGAGGCTTAGTATCTATTGTTGCCCCTTCGCTTAATAAAACATTGTTGTTTTGCTGATAAGCATTGGTTTTCTGAGCAATTTTGTCTACAAAAACTTTCCCATTGAATACCCCGTGCGACTGGTCTTTAAAAATTCCTTTGTAATTTTGGTAACTTTCGCAGTTGGGCTGGTTATGATGAACAGCGGTATGATGATCTACCAATTGATCTTTTCCGATAATGGTAATTCCGTTCATGAAAGAATTAATATTCGATCCGTTTTGAATGAAATCTAAATTATTTCTCACCAATTTTCCCCCAAAAGAAAAGGTATTTACAGTTGTTAAACTGTCTTTTTCCTGTTTTGCAAATGTATGATCTACCAAATAAGACGTGTCATTATCATTTTGCAATTTATGCCAGTCTGCTTTAGCATTAGGGGAAGTGAAAATCTCTGTCACAGAATTCGTAAAAACATACGTTTCATCGAAATTATGATGACTTTCTATAATTTCCACTTTGGCACCTTCTTCTACAATCAGCAGGTTTCTTGTATTATAAAAAGTGTTTTCATCCTGATTCTGAGAAAGATAAAAAATATGAATTGGCTTTTCAATTACTACATTTTTAGGCACTTTAAGGAAAAAACCATGTTTACAGTAAGCCTGATTCAAATTGGTAAAAGCTAAATCTTTCGCAGCAATGGTATTAAAATACTGCTCGAAAACATCTTTATGTTTATCATCATTCAAAGCATAATTGAAAGACAAAAACTCAGCATTTTCAATCGAAATATTAGAAAGCTCTTTATGAAGCTTGCCGTTCACGAACACAATCCAGTCGAAATTTTCTTCTCCTAAATGCAACTCATTAAGCTGTTCTTTAGTAATATGATGATTTTCTTTTGGAAAGAAATTGTAATCCTTTTCTGTAATTTCTTTTAGGTTCGTGTATTTATATTCTTCGTCTTTCTTTGTAGGAAAGCCAATCTGAGCAAATCTTGCCAATGCTTCAATTCTGGTCTCATCTAAAAAACGATGGCGAAGCGTATCAAGAAATTCGCTGTGATTATTTAAAATTTGTTCTTTTAATGCCATTGCTGGTATTTCTGTGGTTTGCACCATTTATTATTTATTTTATTTTTGTTGGTTTGAAACACCTTTTACTCTAAATTTAATTTTAATGCTTTAGAATTTTTAAAAAGCCAAATTGCAAAAATCATAGGAATTATATATAAAAATGCCATTCGATAAAATGCGCTTACAAAATTCTTAATCGGAATCAAATACATCAAAATATTAATAAGGAATAAAGTAACCCAAACCGAAACAAAAGTATATATACTTAAAATTACTTTCGATTTAATAACAGTATATTTTTCAAAAAGCTTTTTTTGCAAAAACCAATAATCATTGCTGGAATAGACAAAATTAATCCCAAAAATATCACATAAACAATTATAAAACTAAATAGTTCGTTAGGTTTAATAATATATGAAATTAAAAAAAATATTGCTGAAATTAAATTTGTAATTCCCCAAATTTTAAGAGTATATTTCATTTGCAATGATTTAATTACAATTCAATAATCTTAATTTAGTAACCAATCATAACCTTTTTCTTCTAATTCTAATGCTAAAGATTTATCTCCCGTTTTGATGATTTTTCCGTTTGCCAAAACGTGAACAAAATCTGGTTGAATATAATTAAGCAATCTCTGGTAATGCGTAATTAAAAGAACAGCATTTCCTTCATTTTTGAAAGCATTTACACCATCGGCAACGATTCTCAATGCATCAATATCCAATCCGGAATCGGTTTCATCTAAAATCGCCAATTTCGGATTAAGCATCATCATTTGGAAGATCTCGTTTCTTTTCTTTTCACCTCCAGAAAAACCTTCGTTTAGAGATCTGGAAAGAAAATCTTTTTTAATTCCTAATTTTTCAGACTTTTCACGAATCATTGCCAACATTTCTTTAGCCGGCATATCTTCCAATCCGTTGGCTTTTCTGTTTTCGTTTAAAGCTGCCTTAATAAAGTTGGTAACCGAAACTCCAGGAATCTCTACCGGGTACTGGAATGAAAGAAAAATCCCTTTGTGGGCTCTTTCCTCAGGTGCATCTTCTATGATATTCTCGCCATCGAAGAGGATTTCACCATCAGTCACCTCGTAATCTTCTTTTCCTGCAATAACAGAAGAAAGAGTAGATTTTCCGGCTCCATTAGGACCCATAATGGCGTGTACTTCGCCTGGTTTTATTTCAAGATTAATTCCTTTTAAAATTTCTTTATCGCCTTCTTCAATTTTGGCGTGTAAGTTTTTGATATTAAGCATTATATATGTTTAAAACTTGTTTTTTATTTTTAACATTAAGAATTTAAGTTAATTCTAATGTTCAATTTCTTTAAGTAAATCAATAAATTGATTTAAATTAAGGTTTTTAAGCTTTTACTATTTAACTTCATTCCTTAATGTTATATGATTCATTCCGGCAGTTTTGAAAAATATTCATTCACTAATGGAATCATTGATTTAGTAATATTATCTGTATAAAAATTAATCAAAAGCCCTTGAGGTTTTTTCAAAATTTTCATATAGGTCATCAATTGAGCTTGATGAACAGACAATAATTTTTCAACAGTTTTAATTTCTACAACGACTATCTCGTTGACAAGTAAATCAATCTTAAGCGGAGTTTCGATTTCAATCTTTCCGTAGTTGATTTTTGTAGTAACCTGTTGATGAACTAAATATCCTTTTTCCCTTAATTCATAAGCCAAACACAATTCGTAAACACTTTCCAACAATCCTGGTCCTAATTCTTTATGAACCTTGATTGCGCATCCTACAATATCATAAGAAAGTTGTGTTACTTCTGCTTTGGTCATATTAATTTTCTTCGAAAGAATTGATTTATCAATTCCTTAATTTTTAAACATTAAGAAGTTAAGCCTTTAATTTTCTTAATTCCTTAATGTTAAATCCACTATCCAACAGAACCTTCCAAAGAAATCTCAAGTAACTTCTGAGCTTCTATAGCAAATTCCATTGGTAACTTATTCAGTACTTCTTTACTGAATCCATTCACAATCAAAGCAATGGCTCTTTCTGTATCAATTCCTCTTTGGTTGCAGTAGAAAATCTGGTCTTCCCCGATTTTTGAAGTCGTTGCTTCGTGTTCCAATTGTGCCGTTGGGTCTTTAATTTCGATATAAGGGAACGTATGTGCGCCACATTCATTTCCCATCAAAAGAGAATCACACTGAGAGAAATTTCTTGCTCCTTTTGCACTTGGCATTACTTTAACTAAACCTCGATAGGAATTGTTTGATTTCCCCGCAGAGATACCTTTGGAAATAATCGTAGATTTGGTATTCTTTCCGATGTGAATCATCTTTGTTCCCGTATCTGCATATTGATGCATATTGGTAACAGCGATGGAATAAAATTCGCCCACAGCGTTATCACCTTTTAGAATACAGCTTGGATATTTCCAGGTAACAGCAGAACCCGTTTCTACCTGCGTCCAAGATATTTTTGCATTGCGCTCGCAAAGTCCTCTTTTCGTCACAAAGTTGAAAACTCCACCTTTACCATTTTCATCTCCCGGATACCAGTTTTGAACGGTAGAATATTTAATTTCCGCATCGTCCATCGCAATGAGTTCTACAACAGCTGCGTGCAACTGATTTTCATCTCGTGATGGTGCTGTACAACCTTCAAGATAAGACACGTAACTTCCTTCGTCAGCAATCACTAAAGTTCTTTCGAACTGCCCCGTTCCTGCCTGATTAATACGGAAGTAGGTAGAAAGTTCCATAGGGCATCTTACTCCTTTTGGAATGTAACAGAAACTTCCATCTGAAAACACAGCAGAATTTAGAGCTGCGTAGAAATTATCTCCTCTTGGAACTACTTTTCCGAGATATTTTTTCACTAAATCAGGATGGTTTTTAATGGCTTCAGAAATGGAACAGAAAATAATCCCTTTTTCCATCAGCGTATCCTGAAAAGTAGTCTTTACAGACACGGAATCTATTACAATATCTACTGCAACACCAGAAAGCCTTTTTTGCTCTTCGATGTTAATTCCTAATTTTTCGAAGGTTTTCAATAATTCAGGATCTACTTCATCCAGACTTTCCAATTCTGGTTTTGCTTTCGGGGCTGCATAATATTTAATTGCCTGAAAATCCGGCTTTTCATATTTAATATTTGCCCAGTATGGCTCAGTCATTTTCAACCAGATTTTGAAAGACTCCAATCTCCAATCAGTCATCCATTCCGGCTCTTCTTTTTTTGCAGAAATAGCCCGAATAATGTCTTCATTCAATCCTGTCGGGAAATCTTCATAATCGATTTTGGTTTCCCAACCGAATTCATATTTTTTATTTTCTAAATCGACGCGTAAATCGTCTTCTGTGTATTTACTCATTTTTTAAGATTTCAGAATCCAGATATTAGATTTCAGACAAAAGCCCGACATCCACACCTTTCATCTCGTGTCTATAAACTAAAACTCTCTCCACACCCACATGTTCTGGATGCATTAGGATTATTAAAAACAAATCCTTTTCCATTCAATCCCCCGGAATATTCTAATGTGGTTCCTGCCAGATAAAGTATCGATTTTTTTTCAACGACTATTTTTATTCCGTTATCTTCAAAAATCTGGTCTGTATCGTTTTGTTTATTATCAAAACCAAGAACATACTCTAAACCTGAACATCCTCCACTTTTTACCCCAACTCTTATATAATCTTCAGCAGGATTAAAGCCGTCTTCTGTCATCAGCTGAACCGCTTTAACCTTTGCCTGATCTGAAACCTTTATCATTGTATTTATTTAGAATGATTTAATCATGCAAAAATACGAACAATTATTAGTAAATAAAAATTGGTGATTTTATTTTGCCTATATTTATTATTGATGGGCTTAACTTTGCAGGTATTTTAAAATCAAAAGAATAAATCAAAAGAATAAATCAAAAGAATAAATCAAAATAACAATGAAAAAAATTGCCGTTGTAGCATTATTAATTGTGGCACAAATTTCTATGGCGCAAACGAACAGATTCGTTTACCAAGTTACCATGAAACCCAACGCAAGCGATAAAAAAGATGTAAAAACCGAGAATGCATATTTAGATATTTCCGGGGAAAAATCTTTATTCTACTCTGAAAACAGAATAAAAAGAGATTCTATATTACGTTCTAACTTCCAAAGTGGAGGCGAAAGAGGTGTAAACCGCGAACAAATGGAAAGTTTGAGATCTAATATTAACTATTCTGTTGAAAAAGATAAAAAATCTCAGAAAATGACTTTCAAAGACCGTATTGGACGAGATATTTACGCTTATGAGGAAGAACGTCCTTTAGATTGGAAAGTTTTAGCTGAAACTACAAAAATTGGCGATTACAAAGTGCAGAAAGCCGAAACTGATTTTGCAGGAAGAAAATGGACTGCATGGTTTACTACAGATTTACCCTATCAGGACGGTCCGTATAAGTTTACAGGTCTTCCGGGTTTAATTATAAAACTGGAAGATTCTTCCGGAGACTATTCTTTCGATTTAATGAAAAACTATAAAATTTCAGATTTTCCTGAAATGAACCAGTTCGGAAACATCATCAAACTGAAACGTAAAGATTATCTTAAACAGCAGGAAAAATTTAGAGAAGATCCCATGTCTTTTTTAGCGGCAGGTCGTGGTGGTGGAATTGCGCCACCAATGAGAGGCGGTGGCGGAAATCCTAATCCTGCGGATATGCGGAAAAGAATGGAGGAAAGAATAAAAGAAGAGGCTAAAAACAACAGCAATCCTATCGAGTTACAATAACAAAAAAATCCGTTTCTATTGAAGCGGATTTTTTATGCCGTTCTCATAAATATATTAAAATTCAAAATTGAGTCTTGAATACATCCTATTTTTTATCATCTCCAATTCATTAATATTCTTTTCCCTATTTTTGTAATATTGGTTACTGATATGAAAAAAATTGTGCTGATTGAAGACGAAACCAGCGTGGTTTCTTTTATTAAAAAAGGACTTCAGGAAAAAGGCTACGAAATTTCTGTTGCATTCGACGGTCGTACCGGCGTAAATCTCGTACAGGAAAATGATTTCGATCTTGTTATTTTAGATATTATGCTTCCCGAAATGAACGGGCTGGAAGTCTGCAAGGAAATCAGAAAAACCAACAAAAATGTTCCTATTCTCTTTCTTACCGCTTTGGGAACTTCAGAAAATATCGTTTTAGGGCTGGAAAACGGTGGCGACGATTATCTTGTAAAACCCTTTAAGTTTATAGAATTGGTTGCAAGAATAAAATCTCTTCTCCGAAGAAGCAACCCCATGAAAAACGAAAATACCGAAGATAAGCCCGACAGCGAATATGTTCATCAGTTTTCTGATCTTGTTGTAAACGATTACACCAAAAAAGTAACTCGGTCGGGAGAGGAAGTTTCTCTAACTTCTACAGAATATAAACTCCTTATGTATTTTCTCAACAACCCTGAAAAAGTAATTTCCAGAGCAGAAATTCTGGATGCGGTTTGGGGCGTAAACTATGATTTAGGAACCAATGTTGTAGATGTTTATGTAAATTATCTCAGGAAAAAAATCGACAGTCAGGAAGATAAAAAACTCATTCATACGGTTATAGGAATGGGATATGTGCTTAAAAAACCTTAGAAAATGTTTAAAAAAGTTATTACCAACCAAACCAAAACGATGATTCTTCTGATGGCTGTTTTTACAACTGTCATTCTTATTTTTGGAGGTTCGGTGTACTTTTCTATCGTTAATTTTTCGCATCAACGTTTTTATGAATTGCTGAAAATACGAACAACCACCATTGTTCAGATCGAAAAAAATAAAGAACTTCTCGATCTTCCGGAAAACTACGTTCTCAACAGTACAAATGATGAAGAACTTCCCATGGAAAGAGATTATGTTTTTGCGGTACCTACAGATTCTAATTTCAGCCATATTTCTCAAAAAATACATATTCCGGATACTTTTTTTCGTAACATCATCAAAAAAGGGGAAGCCAATTTCAATGATGAAGAATTTTATTACATTGGGCAAACCTTCCGGTATCAAAATAAAGACTACATTGCCATTGCTTCAGCAAAAAATCATTACGTAGTTCATTATCTCGGGTTTTTGAAACGTACATTAATTACATGTATGATTCTTTCGATATTTTTCAGCATGATTTTCTCTTTTTACCTTTCTAAAACCCTTTTTAAACCTATTCTTAAAATTACTGGAAAAGTAAAGGAAATCAGTTCGGAAAATCTTCATCTAAGGTTGGAACCTCAGCCGGGAAATAAAGAGCTGAACGAGCTTGTAGAAACATTCAACACCATGCTTACGAGAATTGAAACTTCCTTTGAAACTCAAAACCACCTCATCGGAAATGTTTCGCATGAATTGAGAACGCCTCTTACCTCAATTATGGGAGAAGCAGATGTTGCACTCTCCATTACCCGAACTGCCGAAGAATATAAAGAAACACTGGAAATTATTTTAGATGAAGCCGAAAAACTAGACAAAAAAATAAAAGCACTTCTGCTTATTGCTCAAACAGGTTTTGACGGAAAGATTCAGAAAATAGACCGTGTTAGAATGGATCAGCTTCTTTGGGACGTTATCGAAACCTTAAGAAGAATAGATTCCCGAAACAATATTTTTCTTGACATCAGTATGCTTCCCGATAATCCCAAAAAACTGAAAGTTCAGGGAAATGAACAGCTTCTTCACTTAGCAGTTGCCAATATCATTAATAATGGGTGCAAGTATTCTAATCATCAACAAGTAAGGGTTTCTTTAGGTGCAACAGACACAAATCTTTATATCATTATAAAAGATACTGGAATAGGAATTCCGCAGTCTGAAATGAATAAAATATACGATCCTTTTTTCCGGGCATCTAACACCCGAAACTATGAAGGTTACGGAATCGGGTTGCCTCTTGCAAGGAATATTGTAAGAATGCACAACGGAGAACTTTTGGTAAGCTCAAACGAGAATGAAGGAACGACAGTTCAGATGCGTTTTCCCAGTCTTTACGGTACTTTAGTGAATCAAGATAATTCTTAATCCACATATTAAGATAACGTGAGTTCAGGATAACAGTAAAAAACTTGCTTATCCCGAATTCGGTTTAAGATAAATTTTAATCTGATTTTAATCTCTTTAATTACATTTTAATTCCTTTCCAAAAAGCTTTTAATATGGCAGATATAGTTTTGTAATATCAAAATGTTACACAACTAAATCATCCATATATGAGCACAACAATTCTAATAGCAACAGATTATTCTCTTGAATCCCTCAATATTTTAAAAAAGGTACTGAAAGAAAAAAGTACAGCCGAACAAAATAAAAAATACAGAATATTATTGGTTTCGGGGTACGATACTGGAGATTCTATAAGAGATCTTTTATTCAACACAAAAACAACTGCTTTCAGCAAAATAAGAACTAAAGAATTTTGTGATGCCTATTCTATTATTGCGAATAAATATTCTCATTTAGTAGATAAAATAGTGTGCGATATTTTTACCGGAAGTCTGCAGAGGTCTTTTAACAACTATGTAAAGGCAGAAAATATTGCTGAAATATACTATTCTCCATCACTCAAAAATAAAAATACTAAAGGCAAATTCGATCTTACACCTTTTATTAAGAAATGTAAAGAAACTTTTTCATCCGAAATTGTATTAGAAACACCTAAAGTAATGCCGGAAAAAGGCAGGCTTGCAGAAGTATTCGCAGAAGTTTAAAACATTATTCTCACCTCAAAATCAATCATCATGTTAAGAAATTATAGTAACAGCAGAACGTTGGGAGACAACATTAGACTGGGAACGCTGACTGCTTTTACAGCAGGAACTATAAATATAGCATCTCTCCTTATTTTTTTATCTTTTACCTCCAATGTAACCGGTCATTACGCTGTTTTTGCCGCAGAAATAAGCAAAGGCAACTGGACTCAGGTTGCAATAGTGGGTGCATGGATTTTTCTTTTCTTTTTCGGAAGTTTTACGGCAAATTTTTCGGTAATTAATTTTAACAAGAAAAGTAAATATTTTGCCCATGCATTCCCTTTGGTACTGGAGATTGTGTGTCTTTTATCTGTCGGAATTTACGGTCAATTTTATTATCAGAAAACCATCGAAGAAGCACAGGTAATGGTTGCACTAATGCTTTTTGCAACAGGTCTTCAGAATGGTTTAACAGCAAGTATTTCTAATTTCTTAGTAAAAACAACCCATTTAACAGGAACTACAACCGATTTGGGCATTTTAACATCTATGTTTACTCAAAAGAAATACCGTAAAAATCCGGAACTTATTGCAAGAGCAAAGTTACTTTCCAGTATTATGATTTCTTATGTTTTGGGAGCTATTTTTTCTGGACTTACCTATTATTATCTCGAATTTCGGGTTTTCTATGTCATCAGTACATGTCTTCTCGTAGTTATCGGGTACGATTTTTATAAAATTCATTTAAGACATTTTTATACGAATTACAGATATTCCAAAATATATAACAAACCAAATTTCATGGCATTTATATACGATAAAATACACGGCACCGAAGAAGAAACAGTAAAAGAAAAAAGACCGGAAAAATCTAAACTCGTTTTGGAAGAGAAAATGATGTAAATAATTTTTCAAACACAAGCATAATCATAGTTTACTTAGTTTTGGCTCTCATTAAATTAAAACGTAATGAGAGCTTTTTCATGGATGAAACCAATCTCTCAAAGAAACTTAATTTTTAATTCATTCTTTAATTATTTTAAATCTTATTTGCTTTACCTATTTTTGTAAGTTCATTATTCATCTATGTCAGACATCATTCAGCTTTTACCCGATCATGTAGCCAACCAAATTGCAGCAGGTGAGGTCGTACAACGCCCTGCATCTATTGTGAAAGAACTTTTGGAAAACTCTATTGATGCGGGAGCTACAAAAATTGAACTGATTATTCGTGATGCCGGAAAAAACCTTATTCAGGTTGTGGATGACGGAAAAGGGATGTCCGAAACCGATGCAAGAATGGCTTTCGAAAGACACGCCACATCTAAAATAAAAGGAACCGAAGATATTTTTAAAATTGCTACCAAAGGTTTTCGCGGAGAAGCCTTGGCTTCGATTGCTGCTGTTGCTCAGGTTGAATTAAAAACTAAACGCCCCGATTCTCCTTTGGGAACCAATATTTACATTGAAGGTGGTGTATTTCAGTTTCAGGAGCCTGTACAGACTGCGGAAGGATCTAATTTTTTAGTTAAAAATCTATTTTACAATGTTCCGGCAAGAAGAAAATTTCTTAAAAATAACAATATAGAATTTCGTCATATTATTGATGAATTTCAAAGAGTTGCTCTGGCTCATGAAAATTTAGAATTTTCTTTATTTCACGATGACGAGCCTGTTTTCCGATTGAGAAAAGGGACTCAAATGCAGAGAATTGTAGATATTTTCGGAAGAAAACTTCAGCCTCAGCTTATTCCCATTAAAGAAGATATTGTTTGGTGCCAACTTCATGGGTTTGTTGCCAAACCAGAAGGTGCAAAAAAAACACGAGGGGAACAGTTTCTTTTTGTGAATGGACGGTATTTTAAAAGCCCATATTTCAACAAAGCAGTTCAGGAAGCCTTTGAAGGATTACTGATGCCCGGTTACATTCCTACATTTTTTCTTTTTCTGGAATTAGATCCTGAGAAAATAGATGTGAATATTCATCCTCAGAAAACAGAAGTAAAGTTTGAAGATGAGCATCTTATTTTTGCGTTGTTGAGATCTACCATCAAGCGGTCTTTAGGAATTTACAATATCGCTCCCAGTCTCGATTTTGAAAGAGATCCGCATCTGGATGAAATTATGCAGAAAAGTTTTCCCAGTAAGAGTAATTCTGCAAGTTTTAAAATGCCGGAAATTATTGTAGACCGAGATTACAATCCTTTTTTGGAGGAAAAACCGGCAACAAAGACCGAAATTCATCATCTTACGGAGATGTATCATCAAAATATTGCTCCGGAACCTTCAAAAATCAACCTTTTTGAAGAAGAGGATTTTGATGAGGATCTTATGAGACTTCCGAACGGATATTGGCTTTTCAACAAAGGCGACCGTACGCTGATGCTGGATTTGGGAAGAATGCACAGACTTGTGGTTTCCGAAAGCAACAAATCTGCAAAAAAAGGAAGTACAAACAGCCAATCTCTCTTGTTTTCTTTAGAATACCACATGAATGAGATCGAAAAGAACAAGTATAAATCCATCAAAAAATATCTTCCCGAACTTGGTTTTGAAATGACCATTGCCCACGAAAATGTTTTAAGAATAGATGCCGTTCCCGAAGGTTTGAAAGAATCTCAGGTAATGAAATTCTTAGAAAATCTTTTCGAAATTTTAGAATATCGTACCGAAGAAGATTTCTTGCCGTTTTACCAAAACCAATGGAACAAAATGCAGAGTAAATCCAGATTCGATTTTATTTACAAAATAGATGCGGAACAACTCATTAAAGACTTTTCGGCTTTGGGTTTCCCAGAATTTTTACCAACGGGCAAAAGATGCTATTTTGAAGTTCCTTTTAATGATTTTAAAAATAAATTTTAAGTAAAATGTTTAATAATATACCGCCAATTACAAGAAATTTAATTATTATAAACATTATAGTTTATATTATTTCTAATTTTTTCCTGTATGCACTCAATAATCCCCAACTGTATAATTTGCTGTCTGCATTTTATCCTTTTTCGCCGAATTTCAAATCTTGGCAGATTATCACTCACATGTTTATGCATGCTCCACTTGAGGGAGGTGTTGGTATAATGCATATTCTTTTCAATATGTTTACACTTTACAGTTTCGGTCCTATTCTAGAACAGTCTTTAGGAGATAAAAAATATCTAATTCTCTATTTTTTGAGTGGATTGGGAGCTTTTTTTCTGTTTAATTTATGGAATTTTATTGAAATTCAACAAATTTCAAACAGTCTTCAAGCGTTAGGCGTAGATGTTACTGAAATTTACAGACAGGCAGATGTAAATTATGCCGGAAACATTCTTTTAAATAATAAAACTCCTGAAATTTTTGATCTTTCTAAAAAACTTTTAATAGATCTTAAATCGCCCATGCTTGGTGCTTCCGGAGCAATTTTCGGCATTATTGCCGCATTTGCAACACTTTATCCTGAAGCCAGAATCGGCATTATGTTTATCCCTATTCCTGTAAAAGTAAAATATGTGCTTCCTGTGGTGGTTATTGGATCTATTTACTTAGGAATTACCGGAAATGGTGGTGGTGTAGCTCATTTAGCCCACGTTGGAGGAGCCATTGTAGGATATATTCTCGCAATACTCTGGAAAAAACATTTATATCGATTTAACTAAATTACTGTGAAATTATTCCGCTCTATTCTTTTAGTTGTTCATTTCGCATTGTTCTTTCTGCTTTGCGGAGTTTTACTGAATGCATACATTCCGCCAAAAGTTTTTTGGGGTTTTAGTTTTCTTTCTTTAGGTTTTCCTTTGATGATGATTCTATATGTAATTATCACTTTCTTCTGGATTTTCAGCTGGAAAAAAAGAGCATTTCTCTTTATGTTTGCAGGTCTTTTCTTTCTGAATCCTACAAAAAGATGGTTGAACTATTCATCCGAAAAAAAAGAAACACCAAATCTTAAAATTGTAACCTTCAATGTAAAATCTGGAAAATGGGGAAAAAATGAAATTCAGAATTACATTAATGCACAAAAAGCAGATCTTGTTTTCCTTCAGGAATCCGGACCAGACTACGAATTGGATCATCTGAAAGCAGAAGAAACTCTACAAATTATTTGTTTTTATTCAAAATACAAAATTCTTGAGAGAAAAGATATTTTCAAACCGCTTACAGAAAAAGACGTCACTTCCCAATGTGAGCAGATAGATATTGAAATAAGAGGTAAAATATACAGAGTTTTCAACGTTCATCTTCAGTCATTCGGAGTTGTAAAAGATATGGTAAAACTAGACGGAAATGGTAATGAAGACGAGAAAAAAATGAAAGATCTGGTTAAAAAACTGATTCCGACATTTAAAGTTCATCAGGAGGAAATACAGCTCATCAGAAAAAGTGTAGAAGAATCTCCTTATCCGGTAATTGTGGCAGGAGATTTCAATGCAGTACCCAATTCTTACGAGTATTACCAAATGTCTAAAGTGTTGAAAGACGCATTCTTCGAAACAGGAAAAGGGAGCGGAACCAGCTTTCACGATTTTAAATATCCTTTGAGAATAGATTATATTTTTACTTCGGAAACTATAAAACCTATTCATTACAGTGTTGATCATTCTGCTCATCTTTCGGATCATTTTCCTGTAATTGCCAGTTTTAAAATAGACTGATTGTTCTTTTTACAGCTTCTTTTTTAATTCTGAACATGCAAAAAATTTATTATTTTAAATACTGTATGTCCTATTTTTATTAATTTAGTTTTTAAAATAATTCTCTAGAATTGTCCATTGAAATCTATAATGAAAAGATTATTTATTATTTTATTTTCTGTACTATTACTTCATGAATGCTCGAAGAGATTGCCTGCAACTGAAGCTAACGAAACAATTTCTCAGCCTCATTATGATACTATGGCAGTAGATTCTTTTTCTAATGGTGCTGTTTCTGTAGATGTGGCAAGACAGATAAGAATGTCTTCGCAGAAATATAAAGATTCTGTTAAACAGGCTCTTAAAGTTCAGCAGGAAGAAAAACGCATCAAAGATGAAGTGGATAAAGAAAAAAAGAAGACAGAAGAAGAAAAAAATAAAAACACAGAAAAACCGTTGAAAGAGTCTAATCAATAAAAAACATTATAAAAAAATTCTTATTATGAAAAAACACATTTTAGCAGCTTTTGCTGTTGCAGCAATGCTTGTATCTTGTAAAGAGTCTAGTTCTAAAACAGAAACAGTAGAAAATAAAGATGGTTCTGTTGTAACGACGACAACTACAGAAACAACCACAGGTCTTGTAGATTCTTCTAAAGTAAATGAGGCAAAAAACAAAATTCAAAACTCTATTGATAATGCTGGAGAAAAAATTGATAATACTACGCAAAAAGCAAAAGAAGATATTAATTCTGCAGCAAAAGATATGAAAAACGATGCCCATAAAGTGGGACAAGATATTAAAAAAGGAGCTCAGGATGTAAGCAGAGATGTAAAAGACGCCACAGCTAAAGGAGCCCAGAAAGTGGAAGACGGAGCAAGAAAGCTTAAAGAAGATTTAAAAAAATAATCAAAGCCGCAGTTTATCTGCGGTTTTTTGTTTCTCCTGTTTAAAATTTCATCATTAAATTTCAAAACCTGAAATTTTCTTGAATTGTATTTGAATTATTTTCATTGTTCTCTATTTTCTCGCTATCATAAATTTAGCCATCAATTCACTAAAAAACATTCATTTTTAAAAGCCTGAAATACAGCGTTTTAAAAATTTATTTAAAATTTTCTCATTTCTTGTGTAACCAATTATAATTTTCGCTGTCTTTAGTATAGAAAACAGCATACAAACCATGAAGCTTTCGTTTGGAAATAAAAAAGAAAATTTACTGATCGGGATTAAAAAAAATGATCCTGCAGCTCAGAAAATATTCTACGATCAGAATGTAAAAAAATTTCTGAGTGTAGCACGAAGCTATATCAGTGATCTTTACCAGGCAGAAGACTGTGTAATAAAAGCATTCTGTAAGATTTTTAAACATATCGAAAGTTTTAGAGGAGAAGGAAATTTCGATGGATGGGCAAGAAGAATTGTAGTAAACGAATGTCTTAATTTCATTAAAAGCCATAAAACAGTTTTTTATTTGGATGATGTTCACGCTTCTGTTTTAGAAGTAATTACAGATGAGCAGATTGTATTCGATTTTAATGCGCAGGAATTGATAGACCAGCTTCCGGATTCTTATAAAATGGTTTTTAACCTCTATGTATTAGAAGAATATTCTCATCAGGAAATTGCTGAAACCCTGAATATTAGTACTGCAGTAAGCAAAACGCAACTCTTCAGAGCTAAAGAAAAACTGAGAAAGATTTACTTTCAACAACAAAAAACACTGAAAAATGAATTCATTTAAGCATAATTTAGATTGTGAGATAAAAAAGCAGATTTCCGAGAGAGAAATTAGTCCTTCGAGAGATTTGTGGGAAGAAATACAGATTCAGACGCAAAATAACCCTTCCAAAAAACATCACTGGAACCGCGTTTTGCTTGCTGCATGTTTTGTTTTGATCTGTGGTTTGGGTGCTTTTCTTTTCATCAATAATAAAAACGAACCTCCTGTACAAATAACAAAAACAGAAGAAGATTTTCCTAAAAAAGAAGAAATTGTTCAGCCTGAAAAAATAAATTCTGATAAAGACTCCTCAAAACCTATTCAGGAAAGATTGGTGCAAGGTGAAAATGCTGATTCAGAAAAACAAATTGAAAAATACTCGCCGATTAAAACCAATCTTCCGCTAATGAAAGAAAATCCTTCGGAAATTGCTGCACAGATTATTCAAACTCCACAGGAAAGAATTATGGCAAAATCGGATTCTGTAAAAATACCGAAGAAAAAGAGATATGTAGATCCTTCTACCCTGCTTTTTTCGGTAGAAAATAAAGAAGCTATCGAGAAAACCAAAGGCGGAAGCAACGTTGCCCAAATAGACCTCAACGAAAGATAATTCAAATTTAAACTTTAAAAAAATTAATAAAAATGATTAAGAAATTTATCATCACAGGAATGCTGTGCCTTGTTACGATTTCTGCAAACGCACAGAAAAAAGCATTAAGATTAAACCTTCAACCCAAAGAAGACACCACGGTAAGCCCTATTGTAAAGGAAAAAGTTGAAGAATATGCAGTAAAAATTAACGGAATTATTCAGGAAGAAAAAAAGCTCATGGAAAGTGAATTATCAACTTTACAAGCTAAAAATCTGGATAAAGCTGAATTCAACAAACAGAAAGCCCAGATTGCAGATCAGTATTCTCAAAAAATAGATTCTAAAATTGAAGCAATAGGTTTTGATTTGGATCAGGTTATCCAAAAACAGGTAAGATATTCCCTTTTAAATTCTGACGTAACTTCAAACGAAGAATTGAAAGCTCAATTATTAAAGAAATATAAACCTGTTAAAAATCTTGAAGGCTATTTTTCTTACGCAATTATGACACTTACCAACGATAAGTCAGATAATGATTTGGATAAAAATCTTGGATATGCCAATAATCTTGAATTTGGTCTGAAATTTAATTACCAATTTGGCAGAACAAGCCCTTGGGGATTAATTTCCGGAATAGGATTTTCCTGGAGAACGGTAAGACCAGACAACAATATGGTTTTTGCAAAACAGGATGCCGATGTTTTTTTAGCTAAGTTTGATGGAAGCCTTAGTAAAAGCAAACTGAGAACAGGTTACATCATGGTTCCTCTTGGTTTACAGTATAATTTCTCTAAACTGAAAAATGCAGGAATGGATATCCAGTACAGACCTTATTCAGACGGATTCCGAGTGGGCGCCAACGTATATGGAGGGATAAAAATGTCTACCAACAATATTGTAAAAGGAGATGACAGAAATTTGCGTGACCGCTCGAACTATCAGGTAAATCCTTTTGTATATGGTGCACAATTTACCGTTTCATATAATAATGTAAGCCTTTTTGTGAAAAAAGATTTCAGCAATTTCTTTAAAGATTCTTATTTTGAAAATGATAAAGCTTTAGTCTTTGGCGTCGCTCTTGGCTGGTAAAATTAAATAATTGATAAAAACATGACAAAATAACCGAAAACTCTCTTTGGTATGAGAATTGAATTATACCAATCAACATTCACATTAACAAACAAAACACTCCTCAGAAAATTCTGCGGAGTGTTTTGTTTTGATGAGTTTTAATTTTATTTCAGACTTCCCACCATATCTTCAGGTTTTACCCATTCGTCAAACTGTTCAGCAGTTAATAAACCAAGATTTATAGCTTCCTCTTTTAAAGTAGTTCCATTTTTATGAGCCGTTTTGGCAATTTTGGCAGCATTTTCGTACCCAATATGCGTATTCAAAGCGGTAACCAACATCAAAGATTTATCAACCAATTCTTTAATTCTTTCACGATTTGGCTCAATTCCCACAGCACAATGCTCATTAAACGAAATACATGCATCAGCTATTAACTGGGCAGATTGTAAAAAATTATACGCCATTACGGGTTTAAAGACATTCAGTTCATAATTTCCCTGAGTTCCTGCAAATGAAATTGTGGTATCATTCCCTAAAACCTGTGCGCAAACCATTGTCATTGCTTCATTTTGGGTAGGATTTACTTTTCCCGGCATAATCGAAGATCCCGGTTCATTTTCCGGAATATGAATTTCCCCGATTCCAGACCGTGGCCCTGAAGCCAATAATCTAATATCCTGAGCAATTTTGTACAAAGAAACTGCTAATTGTTTTAAAGCTCCGTGAGATTCTACAATCGCATCGTGAGCAGCCAAAGCTTCAAACTTATTTTCTGCGGTTACAAACGGAAGATTGGTGAATTTTGAAATATATTCCGCCACTTTTACATCATACCCTTTTGGAGTATTTAAACCGGTTCCTACTGCCGTTCCTCCCAACGCAAGCTCCGAAAGATGGGGCAGGGTATTTTTTAAAGCTTTAATTCCGAAATTCAATTGCGCAACATAACCCGAAAATTCCTGTCCCAAAGTAAGCGGAGTGGCATCCATTAAATGCGTTCTCCCGATCTTAACAATATCCTTAAAAGCTTCTGCTTTTTCGTTCAACGTGTTTTTTAGTTTTTCAACAGCGGGAATTGTGGTTTCTACTACTTTCTTATAGGCCGCAATATGCATTGCCGTTGGGTAAGTATCGTTAGAAGACTGGGATTTGTTCACATCATCATTCGGGTGTACCTCTGTTTTCTCGCCCAGCTTTCCACCATTATTTACATGGGATTTATTGGCAATAACCTCATTCACATTCATATTAGATTGTGTTCCCGAACCGGTTTGCCAGATGACCAAAGGGAATTGATCATTTAGTTTTCCTTCTAAAATTTCTTCGCAAACTTTGGCAATCATATCCCTTTTTTCAGCAGAAAGAACGCCCAATTCTGTATTGGTAAAGGCTGCCGCTTTTTTAAGGTAAGCAAAAGCTTCAATAATTTCGTGTGGCATCGAACCTTCAGGTCCTATTTTAAAATTGTTTCTAGATCGCTCTGTCTGTGCACCCCAAAATTTATCGGCAGGCACTTTTACTTCGCCCATGGTGTCTTTTTCTATTCTGTAATTCATTTTATTATTTTTAAGAATTATTGACATAAAGTTATTTAAATTCATTACAAATAACAAGTAAATAAGATGATTATCGTCAGATTTGAATAATATTTTTGCGGGTCTGAGTAAATTTACAATCTTATTAAAATCTAAAAATGGAATTTAAATATCAGGATCCGTATCCGATTCTTAAAGATGATACGGTTTACAAAAAACTAACTTCAGATTACGTAAAAGTTGAAAAATTAGGAGAAAGAGAAATTTTAACCATAGACCCGAAAGGTCTTGAGCTTTTGGCAGAAGAAGCCATGGCAGATGTTTCTTTTATGCTTCGTTCCTCGCACTTAGAAAGCTTAAGAAGAATCATTGATGATCCGGAAGCGACTGATAATGATAGATTTGTGGCGTATAATTTACTGCAAAATGCTGCAGTTGCCGTAGAAGGAGCTTTACCTTCTTGCCAAGATACCGGAACGGCAATTGTAATGGGAAAAAAAGGCGAAAATGTTTACACAGGGGTTGATGATGGCGAATATCTGAGCAAAGGAATTTACAATACTTATCAAAAAAGAAATTTAAGATATTCTCAGGTAGTCCCTTTAACGATGTTTGATGAAAAAAATTCTGGTTCTAATCTTCCTGCTCAGATTGATATTTATGCTAAAAAAGGAGATTATTATGAATTTTTATTCTTGACGAAAGGTGGCGGTTCTGCCAATAAAACTTTTCTTTATCAAAAAACAAAATCTTTACTGAACGAAAAATCTTTGGAAGCTTTTGTAAAAGAAAGAATTTCAGATTTGGGAACAGCGGCTTGTCCGCCATATCACTTGGCTTTGGTAATTGGCGGAACTTCGGCAGAAGCTAATTTGGCGGCAGTAAAAAAAGCATCGGCGAAATATTACGACAATCTTCCAACAGAAGGCAATGAAGCCGGACAGGCATTCAGAGATTTGGAATGGGAAGCAAAAGTTCAGAAAATTTGCCAGGAAAGTGAGATCGGAGCTCAGTTTGGCGGAAAATACCTTACGCACGATGTGAGAGTAATCAGGCTTCCTCGTCACGCAGCTTCTTGTCCGGTTGGGATGGGTGTTTCCTGTTCAGCCGACAGAAATATTAAAGGAAAAATTACCAAAGACGGTATTTTCTTAGAGCAACTGGAACAAGATCCGAAAAGATTTTTACCTGCAACACCACCACATTTGGAAGAAGCTGTAGAAATTGATCTGAATAAACCAATGCCGAAGATTTTAGCTGAACTTTCAAAATATCCTATTAAAACAAGGCTTAAATTAAACGGAACTTTAATTGTAGCAAGAGATATTGCCCATGCAAAGATTAAAGAACTCTTAGACAGCGGAAAACCGATGCCTGAATATTTCAAAAATCATCCAATTTATTACGCAGGACCTGCAAAAACTCCCGAAGGAATGGCTTCTGGAAGCTTTGGTCCCACAACCGCAGGAAGAATGGATGTCTATGTTGATGAATTTCAAAAAAATGGCGGAAGTATGGTGATGTTGGCGAAAGGAAACCGAACAGCCGATGTTACCAATGCCTGTGCAAAATACGGAGGGTTCTACCTTGGTTCAATTGGTGGTCCTGCTGCGATTTTAGCTAAAGACAACATTCTGTCTGTTGAGGTTGTAGATTTCCCGGAATTAGGAATGGAAGCAGTGAGAAAAATTGAGGTCAAAGATTTCCCTGCATTTATTATTACCGATGATAAAGGCAACGATTTTTTTGCAGATTTAGCTCATTAATTAGTTTAAATTTAAAATAAATAGTAAAAATCAGCTTTTATCTTTTGTTTGAAAAAGAAAAATGTTATATTTTTGCCCTAATCTTTAAGAAAATAAAATGATTTTATCAGCATTTTGGCCGTTTTATCAGTTCCTTTGGACCGTATATTTTATAATCATGTTCCTAGTAGGTTTCTGGTGTATCTTTATGTTTTTCGGATTGGTCATCCCAATGTGGTTAACAGAAGGTTTAAAAGAGTATTTTGGAAAAGTAAAACCTTTTGATCCTGAGCAAATTAGAAGCAAGCTTCTTACTGAGCAGGAAGGTGTAGAAGTACTTTACAGTGCTCCGAAAGGTCATGGTCCTTTCTTACACGATGATCACAGTCACGGACATCATTAATTGATTGTCATTGCTTTCTCACATGAATTCCGAGAAAGTGATATCAAAGCAAAACAACATATATTAAACCACTGATTTATCGGTGGTTTTTCTTTTTTTAAGAATTTTTTTTCGCATTTCGAGAGGTTCCATTATATTAAATCAAACCTTATTTACAATTAGACGTTTAATTATAAGGAAATTTTATTATGCATGGGAGTTTTTACATGCACTATTTTCAAAATACTATTTACTGAATAACAATATCAAAAAAAAACTAACAGAACTACATTATTTGTTTTATTTTTAAAGAAAAATATTAATATGAAAAAACTATATTCATTGTTTTTGATGTTTATTACTGCGTTCTTTTTTGGGCAAATAAGCTATACAATTTCGCCAAATCCCTTTAATGAAACCGATCAGATTACCTTATCAGTTCCGGGAAATCAGATTGACGAAACTGGTTGGGGAGTTGCCAATAATGCCATTTACATTTGGTCGTGGTCATTAGATCAAAATTATGCAAACAGTCAGGACTGTCCTACAAACGGAAGCTGGACAAATTCCAATGAATTAAATAAACTGGTTTACAATGCAGGAACCGATACTTATTCTTTGACTTTTACTCCAACAACCTTTTACGGACGTACAGGAATTGGAAGATTCGGTTTTTTACTAAAAACGAAAACAGGAAATCACCAAACTTCGCCAGATATTTTTGTGAATGTAGGAACATTAAATTTAAATTTAACCAATCCTGCTGCGAATAGTTTGACATCAGTTCCAACGGGAAATGCTATTAATATCACCGCTACAACCAATATTAATGCAACTTTTCAGTTAAAAGCGAACGGAGCTGTTATCAATTCAACTTCAACCCCATCAAGTTCTTACAGCTATAGTTATACGGTTGTAGCAGACGCAAATATGGAGTTGATTGCAACTGCCAATTCTACGGTGAAAAGCTCGACTTTCATTTTGCAAGTTCCGAGAAATGTGGTTTCACAAGCGATTCCAAGCTGGATCAGACAGGGAATCAATTATAATCCTACAGACAATACAAAAGTTGGTCTGGCTTTATATGCACCTTTCAAAAGTTTCGTTCATGTGATCGGAAGTTTCAATAGCTGGACGGTGAATGATACTTATTTAATGAAAAGAGACACCACAAATCCGGATTTATATTGGATTGAACTCAGTGGATTGACCCCTCAGCAATTATATACTTTCCAGTACAGAACCAATGATCTGAGAAAAGTTGCAGACCCGTATTCACCGCAGATTTTATCATCTTATGATGATCCCACGATTTCTGCAACTACTTATCCGGGATTACCCGCTTTTCCCGCAGGACAAGGCTTTGAAGTTTCCATGTTTAAAACTGGAGAAACTCCTTACAATTGGCAGGTTACCAACTTCGCAAGACCAAGTAAAGACAATTTAATTGTCTATGAATTATTGTTAAGAGATTTCACGCAGGAAAAAAACTGGCAGTCTTTAATTAATAAAATCAATTATCTTAAAGATTTAAAAATCAATGCCATTGAATTGATGCCGATCATGGAATTTGAAGGAAATAATTCTTGGGGTTATAATACGTCATTCCATTATGCTTTAGATAAAGCTTATGGAACACCACAGAAATTCAAAGAATTTGTTGACCTGTGTCATCAAAACGGAATTGCTGTAATTTTGGATGTTGCATTCAATCATGCGACAGGAAGATCTCCTTTGGTAAGACTTTGGAATGTTGATCCGGATGGTGACGGTTATGGCGATGTTGCTGCAAATAATCCGTATTTTAATACTGTTCCAAAGCACTCTTATAATGTTTTTAATGACTTTAACCACACAAGTTCAGCTACAAAATATTATGTTGAAAGAACTTTACAACAATGGTTAACCGAATATAAAATTGACGGTTTCCGTTGGGATTTAACAAAAGGATTTACTCAAAACTGTACTGCGACCGATGAAACTTGTACCAATGCTTATCAACAAGACAGAGTAGATATTCTGAAAGGTTATGCAGACAAACAATGGACTCTTGATCCTACTTCATACATGATTTTCGAACATTTGGGAACCGATGCAGAAGAGCAGCAATGGGCAAACTACAGAGTTGCAGAAGGAAAAGGTGTAATGCTTTGGAATAATCAGACCGGTGCTTACAACCAAAATACGATGGGTTATAGTCAAAACAGTAATTTTGACAGAATGGATCATGAACTTCACGGCTTTACCAATATGCACGGAGTTGGTTATGGTGAAAGTCATGATGAAGAAAGATTGATGTTTAAAAATCTTGCTTATGGTGCTGTAAACGGAACTTACAACGTTACCAATCTGAATACGTCATTAGAAAGGATGAAAACTTTCGGAGCAACATTCTTTACAATTCCTGGTCCGAAAATGATTTGGCAGTTTGGTGAATTAGGATATGAATTCAGTATCAACAGATGTCCGGACGGAACCATTAATAACAATTGCCGTACAGACGAAAAGCCGGTTGCGTTCACTCTAGGTTATGATACCAATACCAACAGAAAAGCAGTTTACAACACTTGGGCACAGATTATTAACATCAGAAATGCACATCCTGTTTTCAAATCAAAAACATATACCGTAGAGTCTAATAACTTAACGAACGATCCGAATGGTTTGATCACAAGAATTTATATTAATGATCCTTTACTGACAACAGGAGTGAAAAATGTAGTTGTTTTGGCAAATTATGATACTTCGGCTAAAAACGTGGTTCCATATTTCCCTTTTGCTGGTCAATGGCAAAATTTAATGGATAATACTGCGTTTAATGTGACATCAACTACAACTCCGATCACGCTTCAACCCGGAGAATTCAGAATCTACGGAAATCCGTTTACTACTTTGTCTACTGCTGAAGAAAATTTAGATAAAAGATTATCACTTCAGATTGCAGATAATCCTGTGAAAAATGGTTTGGCTAAATTGATTTATTATAAAGCTAAAAATGGGGAAATCGCTATCTACGACATGAGCGGAAAGAAAATGGATTCATTTAAACTAAAAAATGAAGACGGAACTTACGAATTAAGAACAAATTATCCTGCAGGAACTTATCTTGTTCATCTGAAAACAGATAACGGAGTTGCCATTCAGAAAATGATTGTTCAGTAAGGTTTAAATTATTTTAAAATCATATCAATATTTTACAAAAGCTCATGAAAATGAGCTTTTTTTATTAATCATCAAATCCGTATCTTTGCATACTAAATTTTTAATATGTCTAAGTCATTAATTCCAAAATTAGAAGCGATTAAACAAAGATATAATGAGGTTGCAGACCTTATTATACAGCCAGACGTAATTTCGGATCAGAAAAAATATTCTTCACTCAATAAAGAATACAGCGATTTAGGAAAAATTGTACACGTTTACAATCAATATAAAGGTGCTTTAGATAATATCGCAGAATCTGAGGAAATCATTGCAGATGGTTCAGATAGAGACTTGGTCGATATGGCTAAAGAAGAAAAAGTAGAAGCTCAGGCAAAACTTCCGGGTTTAGAAGAAGAATTGAAAGTTCTTTTGATTCCTAAAGATCCTACTGATGACAAAAATGTTATTGTAGAACTGCGTGCAGGAACCGGCGGAGACGAAGCAGCAATATTTGTTGAAGATATCTACAGAATGTACTCTATGTACTTTAAAGCCAAAGGATGGAGACATGAAGTAACAGATTCCAATGAAGCGGCAAAAGGCTATAAAGAACTCATTATGAAAGTTGAAGGCGAAGGCGTATACGGAATCATGAAATTCGAATCTGGAGTTCACCGTGTGCAGCGTGTTCCTGAAACAGAATCTCAGGGAAGAGTACACACTTCGGCAATTACGATTGCCGTACTTCCGGAAGCTGAAGAAGTGGATGTAGAAATTAACCCTGCAGATATAGAAATGCAGACCTCACGTTCGGGAGGTGCAGGAGGACAAAACGTGAACAAGGTAGAAACCAAAGTTCAGCTTACCCATAAACCTTCAGGATTAGTAGTTGTTTGTCAGCAAGCCCGTTCTCAGTTGGCTAACCGTGAGTTGGCAATGGAAATGCTACGAGCTAAGTTATACGACATCAAACTACAGGAAGTTCAGGGTGATATTGCGGCACAGAGAAAAACGATGGTTTCTACGGGAGACCGTTCTGCCAAAATTAAAACGTACAATTATCCTCAGGGAAGAGTTACCGATCACAGAATCAACAAGTCTATGTACAATCTCGATGCTTACATGAATGGTGATATCGCAGAAATGATAGATGCCGTAATCATGGCAGAAAATGCCGAAAAAATGAAAGGCGAAGAAGATAATTATTAAATTTCTATATATATTAAAGCTCTTGAAAATCAGGAGCTTTATTCTTTTTAAATAATCAACAGTAATTTTTACAGGAAGCAAATTTCACTTTCTTTTTTTAATATTTTGATGTTTTTAAATCATTTAACAATAAAGAAAAGTGTTTTTTCTAAAATTATTAAATTTACTGCCGAAAAATCCTTTAATGAATTCAATTGTAATCAACGTTGGTAACAGCAATATCAGATTTGGTCTTTTTGATAATGATAATTGCGATATTTCCTGGGTAATTAATACAAAACCGTATCGTACTGCAGACGAACTGTATGTTCAGATTTTAATGCTCTACCAAACTTACAAAGTAGATCCCGAAAAGATTGAAAAAGTAATTATGGGTTCCGTGGTTCCTCAGTTAACAAAAATAATGAGTTCTGCGATAAGAAAAATCCACGGTAAAGATCCTGTTATTGTAGACCGCACCACATTTTCTGGAGTTCAAGCAAAATCTAAACAGATGGGAACCGATATTTATGCCAATCTCGTTGCAGCTCACAACCTTTATCCCAACAGAAAAAAAATTGTCTTAGATTTTGGTACTGCACTTACCGCAAGCTGTGTTGCAGAAAATGGTGAAACTTTGGGAGTAATTATTGCTCCGGGAATTATTACTTCTCTTAATTCTCTCATCAGCCAAACCGCACAACTTCCTGAAATTGAATTAGTAAAACCAAAATCTGTATTAGGTTTAGATACCGTAACCTGTATGCAGAGCGGAATGGTATACGGATTTTTAGGTATGGTTGAAGGCTTTATAGACCGCATTAATGACGAGGTGAATGATGATTGCTTTGTAATCGCAACGGGAGGCGTTTCTCACGTTTATAAACCGCTTACAGATAAAATTCATATTGCGGCCCGCCTTCATACGTTGAAAGGGCTTTATTTCTTAGGTAAAGATTTGTAATTTTTTCACTTTATATATTTCTTGGTTTTATAAAATTCAAAATAGTAAGTATTGCCATTTTTCTGTTTAGCATGATTGCTTTTTCACAGAAAAAGGAATTAAAACCATTTACCGAATTTCTGAAAAATAAAAATCTTCCGACTGCTAAAGAATATATTTTAGACCAATATAAAACTAAAGATATTGTAATTATTTCAGAACGGGATCACAGAGATATTACACAATACGAATTGTACACAGAGGTAATTAGAGATCCTAAATTTACAGGAAATGTTTACACAGAGGTTGGAAGCTGGAACAATTATAAGAAAATCAACAGTTTTTTATTAAACGCTAAACTTTCGGATAAAGAAAGAGAGCAAGAACTTTTATCTATTTTCAGGGATTTAGATTATACTGTACTTTGGGAAAAATACAATTATTATTTCCTTCTGAATACTATTTTTCTGGCAAATAAAACCAGAGAAGACAAAAACAAAATTCTTTTATTTCCGTTAGATTTAGAATTCGATTGGAAAAATATAGAATGTAATTCTCAATACAAAATGTTTGATGATTATGCTGAAAATTCTACCATAGACCGCAATATCATCATGGGAAAAAATTTTATCCGTTTTTTTGAATATGCCAAAACAAGAAACCCTGAAAGGAAAAAAGATTTGGTTATCGAGAATACTTATCACGGGTACATCCGAATCCCAAAATTTCTTCCCTTGCCCAATCAACCGGATATCTACAGTACAGCAGAATATATTTATAAAACTTATCCCCAAATAACAACCAATATTTACATCAATTATTTCACTCAAGACTTTCATAACGCACTTAGCAATAATGGGATTTTTGATGCCGCATTTCAATCTGTAGGAAAAGATAATGTAGGTTTTGACCTAAAAAATTCTCCTTTCGGAAACGCTCCTTTTGATCTCTATAATTTCGGTGGCGATTATGAAAAAGTAAAATTTGATTATATTTTCGATGGTATGGTTTTCTATAAGCCAGTATCTGAAATGAAATTTGTACTTGGTATTCCTAATGTTTATCCCACAACATTAGAAAAACAGTTTTATGAAAGAAAAGCAATAACAGACGGAATTTCTTACAGCGAAAGCCTACAACAAAATAAAGAACTGCTAAAAGAAATAAATTCAAAAAAGGAATCTAAACTGCCAGATTCTATCATTCATAAAATAAATTTGCAGATAAATTATTGGCTGAAATAACTTTGTTGAATTTCAAAACGCTGAAAATTCATCTTTTTCCTTTGAAAAACTCTTTTACAATTGCCGAGCATTCATTTTCTAAAATACCGGTAACGATTTCTGTTTTCGGGTGAAGCTGAAGATTTTTATTCATAAATCCTCGTTTTTCATCTCTCGCACCAATCACAACTTTTGAAATTTGGGACCAAGATAACGCCCCAGAACACATTACACAAGGTTCTAAAGTAACGTATAAAGTACAGTTTACAAGATATTTTCCGCCTAAAAAGTTGGCAGCAGAAGTTATCGCCTGCATTTCTGCATGAGCTGTAACATCGGTAAGAGTTTCTGTAAGATTATGAGATCGTGCAATGACACGGTTGTTAGAAACCACTATACAGCCCACAGGAACCTCATCTTTCTCAAGGGCAGTTTCTGCCTCCTGCAAAGCCATTTTCATAAAATATTCGTCGGTAAACATAAAAAATAAAGCTTAGTACAAAACTAAGCTTTTCATTATTATTTCAGTAATAGCAAAAATTAAAAACGGTAACCTACTCCGCCCATTATTTTTCCGGTAACTTCTTCAAAATGATAATTGCTGCGGTCTCCAAATCTCCTTGCAATTCCTCCACTGGCTTCAATTACCAGATTATTTCTTAAAACCCACTTTCCTCCTACTCCAAAACCAACGCCTACTGTAGTAAGATTATTTTTGGTAACATGAGTCGAAGTGTAAAACCCTGTAATATTATCATATTGGTAATGATAATCATCGTAAGAATTTGTAGTTACAGGAATAAAACCTTCAAGAAAAAAACCTGAAGCATATTTTTTACCAAAATATATTCTGTAATATGCAGAAAACTGAGTAAATCTGTCCTCTTTTCTATCAAGATGTACCATTGCGTTTACCCCGATCCCTTTATTCTCCGAAATCAGTCTTTCGTAGGAAACATTTGCCAAAGGAATTGCTACAAGCAAAACAGGATCTGCAACGATGTCGTTCTTTCTTTGGTTTTCGCTAATGTCTTTTGTTTGCGCAGAGCATAATCCGGCGGTAAGGAATAATCCTAAAAGGATTTTTTTCATATATAAATAATTATAGTTTTTATTTGTTTTTAAGTTTTAAATGAGATTTTCAAAAAAATACAATTTAAATCTTATTGAATTCCAATATATTATTGATGAATCTCATCTTAGAAATTCGGGTCAAATATAAAAAATAAAACACTACATAATGAAAAATTATTCAAAATTAATAGACAAAGGAAACCTGAATCTGGATCTTACAGGAACGCCATTAATTTGACCAGGAATAAATGTTCCCGATAAAGAATAAAGTGCAATTTCTGCCTGCCTGTTGAATGTAAAATTTTCTCCTTCGGCTTTTACATCACTAACTTTTCCGTCCTTTTCTACCACAAAAGCAACAACCGTTTTAAGTGTCGTACTTTCGGAATAAACACCATCACTGTAAAATAAATCTACTACTTCTTTTCTTAAAGAATTAATACCTCCCGGATAATCTGCTGTTTTTTCTACAATTACGGTAGTTATTTCGTTGCTTTGTTTTACAGAATTTTGAGGATAATCATTAATTTTTTTGAGATCTTCCAAATTTTTTACTTTCAGAAGTGCTCCTACAAGAGCTACATTCTCTATACTGTCCATCTTTTTCATAAAAAACCTAAAGTCATTCTTTACGGCTTGTTTAGAGACAGAAGCGGATTCTTTGTCGAACTTTTTACGAAATTCGTTACTGAGCATTCGGCGATGCTGATTATAGTAATTTTTAATCATTCTGAATTCTTCATTTTGTTGAGAAAAGCAGAATGACGAGAGAAACAGGAGAAATAAAACAATTTTTTTCAAAAAAAATATCTTTGTAAGGGTAAATATACTCAAAAAGAATTTTGCTGTAACTATTGGTCTGTATAAGCTTTCAAAGATTCGGATAAATTATTTTTTATTTGCTCTATTAAAGTTTCAGGCTCCAATACTTTTGCTTCTTTACCGTAAGATAAAATTTCCTGCATAAAATCGTATGTTGGGTGAAGAAAAAATTCAAAATAAATATGTTCCTGAGTTTCCTTAATCTCTTTTTGGGATTGATGCAAAGGAAAACTTCTAATGTATTCTCCCTGATGTCTGCTGCATTGCAAAACAATTTTCTGAGGATTTTGTTCTACAAGGTTCATCACTCCAAAAGCATTCTTGAAATGGTCTCTTAAATTGTATTCATACTTTTCTCTGAAATTCTGAGAACCTACCGTAAGATAATTAATCCTGTCTAACCCAAACGATTTCAAAAGCTGATCTTTGGTATCTACAGCGATGAGATACCACCGGTCTTTAGATTCTTTAAGTGCCAAAGGATGAACTTTTCTTGAAGTCATTTTTTTATTTTTAAAATTGTAATGCTCGAAAAGAAGAATTCTTTTATTTCGGATAGCAAAAAATAGATCATAAAAATTCTCTATTCCCGTAGCTTTTCTGCTTTCAAAAAAGATAAAATCGGCAAAATCGGGATGTACATTCAGTGCATTGCTTATCTGGAAAGACTCTAATAGCTTTTGGTTGTACCCATCCACTTCCATTATAGGACGACTTTCTATATAATATCTGTTATCTCTTCTCTTTTTATTATGAATGGAAAGACTGAAAAGATCTGATATTTCCCGAATATCTCTCTGAAGAGTCCGCATCGAATAACTTTTTATACCCGCATCCTGAAACTCAAAAGAATTAAGCAAATATTCCTCTATCTGCGAATAAGTAGATGGTGTAGCTTCAAGCTTTTTAATGATGAGTGCATATCTTGTGAGGTAAAAATCTTTCTTCATTACAAAAAGTTTCTTCAACAAAGATAAATTCTAAAAGCGACAAAATATGTCGTATTATTCTTTTTCAATTTTTTAATATCAAAAATCCGGTAAGGGTTCTAGTTTTTGCTGCTTAAAATCATTTAAATTTTCCTGATGTTATAGGTTTAAGCAAGACTTAACAGTTCTTTAAAGAGCAGTTTCATTCCTTGGGTTGCTGTTTCTTTTATCACGACTGCTCTTTGCCCATATCCGAAACCAGTTTCGTTGGGATTAACGACGATTAAAAGGCAATCATCTTTGATGTCATGAAGCAATCCTGCTGCAGGATACACTTGCAGAGAAGTTCCTATAACCAAAAAAATATCTGCTTCTTGTGCCATAATAGTTGCTTCTCTCATTAACGGCACATCTTCTCCGAACCAAACGATGAATGGTCTCAGTTGTGCCCCATCTTCTGCATTTTCTCCTAAGTTGATATCAGATTTTTGTTCGTAAATGAGATTTTTATTCTCGCAGGAACAAGATTTGAATAATTCCCCATGAAGATGCAAAATATTTGTTGAATCTGCTCTCTCATGCAGATCATCAATATTCTGAGTAATAATTTGTACATCAAAATATTTTTCCAGTTCTGCCAATAGAAGATGAGCTTCATTTGGTTCCACTTCATGAAGCTGACGACGTCTCTGATTATAAAATTCTAAAACTAAAGACTTATCTTTTTGCCATCCTTCCGGACTTGCAACATCTGTTATATTATGATTTTCCCAAAGACCATCTCCGTCTCTGAAAGTTTTTATTCCGCTTTCGGCACTAATTCCTGCGCCAGTTAATATGGTTAGTTTTTTCATTTTTTCAAAAATTAATTTGTTACCAAAACCGCTTCTTCATCAGACAGCTTTATTTCTGCCATTGCACCACTGTTGAACTGTAGAAAATCCTGCTCAATTCCATCACTAAAGATAAAACCATTATTTGGCATTAGTGATTCTATCACTAATTTGTTTCCTTTTTTCAACTTTCCGCCACAAATGTCGGTTTGTGTTCTGATGCTTTTGAAAGGTTCTCTCACAGCAAAATACAAATCGTCCTCTTTCAGTTTGGGGTATTGCAATTTTGTTTCGCCTAAAATTCCGAAAGCCATATTGAAAATTGAACTCAGCCAACCTGTACTTCCTGTTTTTGTAGAAACAATAATCCCGCTGGAAGAATGGGTTTCTTCTTTTCCGTTCAGCATTATCTTATATCTTGCTGATGAATGTGAAGAAATCCCGATGAACAAATCATTTACTGACAATAGTTTTTGTCCGTCATTAAGAACCGCTTCTGCAAACCTCATCTTCTTTGAACTAAATTTTTCGTTTAACACAGCATTTACTCCATTCAGAAAGTTTTTTACCGTGAAAGGAAGCAAAACACCGTCGTATCTTTCTTCATCAGGATTAATTGCCACAATCGGAATGTTTTTAGAATATTTTGCTACATTGGCAACCAACCCATCTTGTCCTACCACTACAATTAAATTATTTTCAGAGAAAATATAAGACGGAACAAATTCTCTTTCAATCACTTTATTTTTAATTACTTTTGAAAGCTTTGTCTGAACTTCCAGAAATGACTGATAAAATTTTTCGTGTTCATCCACATATTCCTGAAAATTTCCACCCGAACTTTCGATATAAAATTTTGCCTGAGCTTTGGTGTTGAACCGTTCAATTAAAGACTCGAGTCTTGTTTTATTTTTGATAATTATGGCGTATTCCCTTTTCATTTTTTTGATTTGTGAGATAAAATTTTTGACCTACTCTTTTACTTTTTCAAAACAGTGTCTAATAAATCAGGACTGATATTTAAAGTTCCGATTTTGCCGGCATTTTCTGCCAATTCTCTGAAAGCCAAAGCAATATTATTTTTCGCATCCTGATTTCCGCTTAAAGCACTCAAAACTTTCCAGTCGATTTCTTTGTAAGGTTTTAAAGAAGTTTCCAGAATATAGCCTTGTGTTTCAGCTTCTTTTCTGTCATTTTCCGTTTTTTGTTCAATAAGCTGTTTTCTTTGATTTTCGACAGAAATATCCGCAGCAATTTTCATCTCTCTCAGAATTCTGTTATTTTCTTCCTGCTGAACTTCGGTTTCCATTCTTTTTTCCTCAATCTGTTTTTGCTTCTCTTCTACTGCAATTTCCGTATTCAGTTCAGATTCTTTAATTTTTCTTTCCTGTTCCACAGCAAAATTTCTTCTCTCATAAATTGCTTCATCTGCTTGTTGCTGTAGTTTTTCTCTGGTTTCGGTTTCCAAAGCTCTAGCCATTTCCGGGGTAGTTTGAACAGCGAGAATATTAGCTCCAAGAATTTCAATTCCCATTGTTTTTATGGCTTCAGAATTCATCAATCCTTCCAGAATATTACCTTCAATCTGTTTTGCAGAACGAATGGCATCTTTTAAACTTAATTGATGAATAAAAGACGAAGTTGCAGTCTGAGCAAGATTGATGATTCTCTGATTCAGCTTTTCGATATCATTTTTCTTATAAACTCCAGTCTCGTTTACGGTGAAATCTAAGGTATTTGAAAGTGCTTTCGGATCTGTAATCTTATAACTGATTTGCCCCTGAATTTTCACTGTCTGATAATCGTGTGTGTTTTCATTAAAGATAAAAGGCAGATCATTACTTCCCATCGGAATCGCAACGATGGACGAATTGGGAGCAAAATAAAAGAATGATAAACCTCTCCCTTCTTTTACGATATTTCCATTTTTAAAATGAAGAACGTAAGTCATTGAATCGAATTTAATGTGTCTGAAACCGAACATAGCTTTACAATTTTAAGTTAATATTTGTGTCATATTTACGCTAATCAAAAATGAAATAATTTTCTTATTGCGTTAATTTCACACAAATTTAAATAATTAAAACCTTTTTCTCCGAATTTATTTGCGTTATTTTTACGCTAATTAATTTAAAAATCTGATTTTCAGTAAAATAAAATTTATTTGATCTCAAAATAGAAACCTTGTTCTTCCAGTTCCTTATATTTCTGCTGATTGAAAGTAAACAATTTTCCAGGTCTTCCCGTACCTTCTTTTTTAAGAATATTAGTGTCATTCAGAAGTCCATAACTCATTATTTTCTTTCTGAAATTTCTGCGGTCAATTTCTTTTCCAATAATGGTTTTATACAGATTTTCAAGATCAGAAAAGGCAAATTCTTCATTAAGAAGGTTAAAACCAATTGGCTGATATTGGATTTTTGTGCGAAGCCTCTTGAGTGCTGTTTCAATAATTATTTGATGGTCAAAAGCCACTTTCGGAAGCTGGTTAATACCGAACCACTGTGCATCATCTGCATCAGAATCTGCAAAAAGTTCGTGATAAGAAGGATTTACCAAACCTAAATAAGCAATAGAAACGACGCGATTTCTCGGATCCCGACCAACATTGCCAAAGGTGTAGAGTTGTTCTAAAAAATCAGGTTTTATGCCCGCTTCTTCGTGAAGCTCACGCTTTACCGCATCATCAAGATTTTCATCATCCAAAACCAATCCACCGGGAAGTGCCCAATCACCTTTAAAAGGCTCTATCTTTCTTTTTATCAAAAGAATCTGGAGGTCTTTCTTATCGAAATAGCCAAAAATAACGGCATCTACAGCCACTTTGATATTCTGCATAATTTAGTTTGTGTGATGAATACACAAAAATATACTTTTCAGTTATCGAAACAAAAAAATCCACAGAAAATTCTTTGTGTTATATTTTAAAATGAATGGAGATAATTAATTTTTCAGCCTAATAGATTTAGCAGAATTAGTTTGGTTGCCTGTGCATTAAAGGAAAAATTCAGTAAATTATCATAAACCTATTGTGCCATTTTTATATTTTTTTTACTTTTGAAAAAACACATGAAATGAAAAAAAGACTCACTCTATTATTAGTGACTTTTGCTATTGGTGCATTTGCGCAAAAAGTCAAAACTTATTCAGAATCTGCTAGTAGTTACTTTATAAAATATCCGGAATATGCTTTTTCGTATAAATTTTTAGAGTATAAAACGCAAATTGATATTTCTAATACTAAAATGATCGTAAAATCTGATGGAAAACCCATATCAGAAACGAGTATCAACGAAAATAATTTCACGAAAATAAGAAACGACTCTAAGGAGAGCTACCTCAGAATTGGAAATTTAGAAAAAACTACAAAATCCGGAAGTGGTGTTCTGGATGCGACTATAAAAATAGGTGATTTAATAGCTGACTCTAAAATGTATAAATCTGGCACTGCATGGGAAAATAAATACCGTATTTCTGTGTTTTTAGAAGTTCCTCTTCATATAACTTTTAAGGATTCGTTTAGCGGAGAATTGGTAAAAGAAGATACCTTAAATATAAAATATGAAAATCTAAACTTTTCAGATAAAGTCTATGCCAAAGACGAAATGCGCAAACTAAAGGAAACAGATTTCCCTACGTTATCCGAAGCACAGGAAGCTTCAAAAGCGTACTTTACCAAAGAGGCAAGCAATATTACTATGGCGATTTTCGATGCATTAATTGGACAAAACCAAATAGCAGGATCATGGAACGCTTTCAATGAAAAATACAGCATAACTCATGATAATACAGGAACTCTTTTCGTTGAATTTTTTAAAGATAAAAAAAATGAAAAATTTGCTGAATACAATACCAAAACAGAACAACTGAAACAATTAGCAAAAGATATTGCATCTATTGCCTACAAAGACAAATACATTCCTAAAGAAAAACTAACGCAGATACAGCCTCTTTCAGACTATTATGAAAACGAAATAAAACTCACAACAAACGAAGATGTACTACTTGCGTTAAAACGAAATCTCTTCATTTCATATTTTATAACCGATGAATTTGAGAAAGCTGCTTTGTTGGTTAATGATATAAAAATCAACCCAAGATTAAATTCGAATATTCCTTTAATAAAAAAATTAGGAGAAGACAAAGCTTCGTTTGAAAAGGAAAAAGCACACTCTTCAGCAACATATACTAGTAAATTGTCTTATATTTTAAAATAAGTTTTCTTATTTGGTAATGTTTTTCAATAAAAAATCCACAGAAATTTTCTGTGGATTACTTTTTTTTATTTGAATGTTTTTCTTAATCATTCAGCTTAAGAACAGCCATGAAAGCCGATTGTGGTACTTCTACTCTACCAATCTGTTTCATTTTTTTCTTCCCTTCTTTCTGTTTTTCCAGAAGTTTACGCTTTCTCGAGATATCACCACCATAACATTTTGCGGTAACGTCTTTTCTTAAAGCTTTGATGGTTTCTCTGGCAATAACTTTGGTACCCAAAGCCGCCTGTACCGCAATATCAAACTGTTGTCTCGGGATTAATTCTCTCAGTTTCTCACACATCTTTTTACCAATATGATAAGCATTAGAATCGTGAATTAATGAAGATAAAGCATCCACCATATCGCCATTAATCAGGATATCCATTTTTACCAATTTGGAAGCACGGAAACCAATCGGATGATAATCAAACGAAGCGTAACCTTTAGAAATAGATTTGAGTCGGTCATAGAAATCGAAAACAACCTCTGCCAAAGGCATATTGAAGATCAATTCTACCCTTTCCGAAGTCAGATAACTTTGGTTGACAATTTCGCCACGTTTCTCGATACAAAGCGTCATCACAGCTCCCACAAAATCGGATTTTGTAATGATAGAAGCCTTGATAAATGGCTCTTCTACCCTATCCATAGTGGTAGGATCCATCATTTCGGATGGGTTATTAATCAGTATAACTTCTTCCGGATCTTTCTTGGTAAACCCGTGATAAGAAACGTTAGGAACTGTGGTGATCACATTCATGTTGAATTCTCTATCCAAACGCTCTTGTACGATTTCCATGTGAAGCATTCCTAAAAATCCGCAACGGAAACCAAAACCTAAAGCTGCTGAACTTTCTGGCTCGAAAACCAAAGAAGCGTCATTAAGTCTTAATTTTTCTAAGGAAAATCTCAATTCCTCAAAATCCTCAGAATCAATTGGATAAATCCCTGCAAAAACCATGGGTTTTACTTCTTCAAAACCTTCAATCGGGCCTGCTGCAGGTTTATCAAATGATGTGATGGTATCTCCTACTTTTACTTCTCGGGCATCTTTTATCCCAGAAACCAAGTAACCTACATCGCCACATTCTACGGTTTTCTTTGGGACTTGTTTTAGTTTCAGAGTACCGACTTCATCCGCACCGTATTCTTTTCCGGTAGCGAAGAATTTTATTTTTTCATTTTTAGAAATACTTCCGTTTACTACTTTAAAGTAAGCTTCAATCCCTCTAAATGGGTTATAAACCGAGTCAAAAATCAAAGCCTGAAGTGGCGCGTTAGGATCTCCAACTGGTGCTGGAATTCTCTCAACAATCTGTTCCAACAAATGATGAACACCTTCTCCCGTTTTACCGGAAACTCTTAGAACATCATCATAATCGCAACCGATAAGATTCATAATTTCGTCGGTTACTTCCTCCGGATTGGCAGATGGTAAATCTATTTTATTAAGAATAGGAATAATGGTTAAGTCATTCTCTAACGCCAAATATAGATTAGAAATCGTCTGAGCCTGAATACTTTGTGCGGCATCTACGATAAGAAGTGCACCTTCACAAGCAGCGATAGAGCGGGAAACTTCGTAAGAAAAATCGACGTGTCCCGGTGTATCAATTAAGTTTAATATAAATTTTTCTCCTTTATATTCATAATCCATCTGGATGGCGTGAGATTTAATGGTAATCCCACGTTCTTTTTCCAAATCCATATCATCCAGCGTCTGAGATTGTAATTCTCTCTGAGTAACCGTATTAGTATATTCTAAAAGACGATCTGCCAAAGTAGATTTACCGTGGTCAATATGGGCGATTATGCAAAAATTTCGTATGTTTTTCATTGATGAACGATGTAATTTGCAAAGATAAAAAAAAGAGAGACAATTCGTCTCTCTTAATCTGTAAGCAATGAAATAAATTGATTTATTTATCCTGAAAATCGTATTCTCCCGTTAAAGTATCAATATAAACTTCTTGTTTATCTTCATTTTTCATTTTCTTCTGTTTGGAAGCTTGCTCAATAGAACCGGCTACTGCACCTATTAAGCCAAACATACCGTAAGTACTATTGTAGTCTGCAGGAAAAATCTGTCCTCTATTGGCGATTATATAAAATCCGTTTTCATTTTTATTGATTTCTATAAAGCCTGACATTGTTTTCTTATAAGCTTTGCCATTTTCCACATAAGCAAACATTTTATTGGCAGATATTTTTTCTTTTTTATCGTTTTCTATTTTTATTGCCTTGGTTACTTCGCCTTTATCGTTTCTTTCTAATTCAAAATTTCCTTTTAACGGATTTTGATTTAAAAAAGAATTGAAATCTAAATATATTCCATCCTTTAGTTTGTCACTCTTAAAGGCTTCGTATTTGTTTTTTACATACGCTTCATAATCAGAAAGATTATTAAGTAACACTGCATCTTTAGCAGGTTCTAAAGTGTAAGCTTTTTTAATAAACTCTGAAAAAATTACTGGAATATTTTTCACCATTAACTCTGAAACTCGTTTATCCTGAAAAGCAAAAGCAGTATCTTTTTTATACAGAAAACGGTATTTGTCACCTTCCTTTTGGAATATTTGAGCTGAAAAATCCATATTTCCGTTCGTTTTCTTTCCATCGCTTTCGCCTGTAGAAAGTTTCAGTTTCTTTAAAATAAGAACCAGTTCATTTTTCCCATCTAAAGTATTCCCTCTGCTAAACCAAGCTTTGAAATCGTTTTCTGGAGTTGTAGAGAAAACCACTTCTTTCATTTCTTTATTTTCATTAAAGGGTAAATTTCCAATCGATTTATCTTGCCTTTGGTCTAAAACATTAAAACCTTTATAAGTAACACCATCAAATCTGGTAATATTTCCTTTAAATTTAATGGCTTCTATAGATTGAGAAAACGATAAGACAGCCATAAAGCAAAACACGATTTGAAATAATTTCTTCATACTTTTTTTTGCAAAAATAAGTTTTTCTTAAAAATTAAACGACCCTCACAATAAATTGCAAGAGTCGTCCAACATTAAAAAAATAAACTATTATGGGTTTTGTTTTTTTTCGGGCATAGTATGTTTTTCGTTATGCGGTTTTCTTTGGTTCATTTTATCTCTCATCATTGCTTCAGAATTAAATAATTTTAAAACTTTTTGACAAGGAATAACAGTCTGCATTTTTTCCGCATATTTCTTTTTATTGTCTAATAATTTCTGACCTAACTCGAAACTTTGCTGAAGTTTTTGCTTTGCCTCTTCTTCGCTAAGCTTTTCAGGATCAAAATCGGAGTTAAACTGTTTCATTATTTTTTTCTGATTATCCAGATACTCGTTGTAAACCTCTGTAAATTCATCTTTGTCTTTAGGTGCTACATCCAACATATCCAGAACCATTTTATTTCTCAGATCTGTGAGAAGTGCTTTTCTTTCATCTGGAGGAAGACTGTTTATTACCGCCTGTCTTTTTTCGCGGGTCATATTTTTCCAATCATAATTATTGATCTGTGCATTCAGCATCAAACCTGTCATTATAAAAAGTATAAATAATATTTTTTTCATCTTCGTTTAATTAAATAAGTCGAGGTAAACATCCTGACTGGAATTTTTCGCCAATTCTGCAATCTCCGAATTGGAAAGAGACTCGATATATTCATTCATATGAATCTCATTATTATTAGCTTTTGCTGTTTTTCTAATTGGATTTTCTGATGTATTCTCCGAAACATGAGAAACGGCAACTTTAGAATTAGATTCGCTTACTATTTTGGTAACTTCATGATTTTCAGCAGAAATATTTGATTTCGCAGTATTGTTGGCAATCTCATTATCCGTTTTAGGAACCTCAACATTCTGCACATAATTTGTTACTGAATCAGTATTTTCAGAAATGTCAGAATTAGAATTAAAAACCCAAGTTGTTCCAAAGATTAAAGCTAAAGAAGCTGCCGCAACATATCCCCAGTTCATTTTGAAAATAGGAGTTTTTCTTTTTTTCGAAATTTTTTCTAAAACATTCTCCTGAACTGTTGAAAATAAATTTTCAGAAACTTTATAAATATTTTTACGCTCCAATTCTTCAAGATCAAAATCTTTCATTCCGCCCAAAACCCTTTCCTGAATATTTTCAAACATATTCTCAGGAACTTTATAAATGTTCTTGCGTTCTAAATTATCTAGATTAAAATCTTTCATTTTTAATGTTTTATCAAAAATTATCTTTCGTAATTTTCTTTAACGTATTCTTCTATTTTTTGCTTGGCATAATGATAGTTTGTCTTAAGGGTTCCTACCGACATATCTACAATTTTCGATATTTCTTCGTACGGCAAATCATCATAATACCTCATCGTAAATACAAGTTTTTGTTTTTCAGGGAGGCTCTGTATAGCTTTCTGTAATAAAATCTGTATTTCTTCGGCATCATCTTCTGTATTATCTGCAATAATATTTTGCATGTAATAGGAAGGATCTTCATCTGTTTTCTGCATTTTCTTCAGTTTATTTATTTGCTGCAAAGCTTCGTTGGTTGCAATTCTGTACAGCCATGTATAAAGCTGACTGTCGTTTTTAAACTGATGAAAATTCTGATATGCTTTAATGAAAGTTTCCTGCAACGTATCCTGAGCAAGATCTCCATCCACTACAATACGTCTAATGTGCCAATACAATCTACTCTGATAAGCATCCATCATCACACGAATCCCTTTATCCAGTGTTCGTGAGTCTTGCATAAGCGCAATTATCTCTGCGTCTTTACTCTTCATGTGATGCTTTCATTGTTTTGATGACAAAAATATTTAAAAGTTAAACTATATATCCAATTTTTATGCTAAATATTTAGAATATAATCATTCATTTTTTTATAAACCTGTCTTTTTACCGTAAAACCAATGAGCCAAATTATCTATCTTTGTGTAATGCAAACAGTTATTATTGGTTCAGGAAACGTTGCCTATCATCTAGCAAAAGCATTGAAGCAAAACGGTATTTCTGTAGCTCAGATTTTTGGCAGAAATGAAAATGACCTTCAAAAGATTTCTACAGAACTACACATCCCTTATTCTACTGAAAGACTTACAGATGCAGATTTATACATTATTTGTGTAAGCGATCATTCTGTAGAAGAGGTTTCTCGGATGATTACTAAAAAAAATTGTCTAGTTGCCCATACTTCAGGGTCATTACCTAAAGAAATTCTTAGCGGAGAATATAGAAAATCTAGTTTTTATCCTTTACAGACATTTTCTAAATCTAAAAATTTAAACTACAAAAAAATACCTTTCTTTATTGAAACTGAAAATCCCGAAGATCAACAGTTACTTACTGCAATAGCTTCTAAAATTTCGGATAAAGTAATGGAAAGTTCTTACGAAAAAAGGAAATACATACATCTTACTGCTGTTTTTGCCTGCAATTTTACAAATCATCTTTTTTCCAGAGCTAAAGAAATTTCAGATTCTCAGGAAATTCCGTTCGATTATTTTTTACCGCTTATAGATGAAACCGTTCAGAAAATTCATGAAATGGAACCCAAATCTGCCCAAACTGGTCCCGCAGTAAGAAACGATAAAAGAATATTGGAGCTTCATGAAGAATTATTGGCAGACGAAAGCCTCAATATTTATAAAACTATGAATCTTTCTATTAAAAAAATGTATCATCTCCCATAATATTTTATCTTTGAGAAAAATCACAAAAAAATGAATACAAACATCATCCGTTCACTCATTATAGGAGCAGCTATTGTAATTACTGCATTTATTTTAGGTTCTAGCTTTAAGAACAGAAATTTAAAACAAGACACCATTTCGGTAACCGGTTTGGGAACAAAGGATTTTATTTCCGACGAAATTAACTGGAGCGGAAGTTTCGATGCCAATGCAATGGATGCTAAAGATGCTTACAACATTATTTCTCAGGATAAAGAAAAGGTAAAGGCTTTTTTCTACAGCAAAGGTTTTAAAGCCGGAGAATTTTCTTTTGGCGGAGTTAATTTTTCCAGATCTTACCGCACAGTAACCACAAAAGAATCAGACGGAAGCGAAAAGTCTGAAGAAATTTTTGATGGCTATAAAGCAACGCAGAGTGTTTTTTTCAGAGCACAAAAAAACCCTGCTTTAATGAAAAAGATAGAAAGCGTAATTGATAAAACAGCAGAATTAATCAACAACGGAGTTCAGTTTGAACCTTCTTCTGCTCAATATACATATTCTGACCTTGCTTCTTTGAAACACAGTCTTATTGAAGCCGGTGCAAAAGATGCCAAAGAAAGAGCTGAAAAAATTGTAAGCAGTGCAGACGGAGATTTGGGTAAACTTAAAGACGCTTCTATGGGAGTATTCCAGATTACTGCAAAAGGTTCTACGGATGAAGACAGCTATGGAGGAAATTTCGATACTTCAAGTAAAGAGAAATCTGCAAGAATTACCGTTCGACTTACTTATAATCTTGATTAAAAATAATTAAAAAACGATTAGTGATTGCTATGGATTTGAATTTTTTATCGTTCATCAATCATCATTTTTCAATCATAATTTACAATGAGTTATAAAGAAAAATTAAAAGATATAAAAGCATTTGTGTTTGATGTAGATGGCGTATTCACAGATGGAAGTGTTTATTTAATGCCTGGCGGAAATATGTGCAGAGTGATGAATGTTTTGGATGGATATGCGGTTGTAAAAGCTCTGAAAAACAATTATTTAATCGGAGTAATAACCGGCGGAAACGATGAAATGGTAAGACATCGCATTAATTATCTCGGTATTGAAGATTATTATGCAAAATCTCACGATAAAATGGTAGATTATGAAGATTTTAAAGCAAAATATAATCTCAAAAATGATGAAATTCTTACGATGGGAGACGACATCCCAGATTTTCACATGATGAAAAATTCTTCAATTGCAAGTTGCCCGGAAAATGCCGTTCCGGAAATTAAAGCCATCGCAGATTATATTTCTACAAAAAAGGGTGGGAGTGGAGCAGTTCGGGATGTTATTGAGCAGGTAATGAAGGTACAGGGAAATTGGCATGACGATAACACACAATCTGTTTAAAATCGAGTTATGAAAATACTTTTAGCCTCACAGTCGCCACGTAGAAAAGAACTTTTAGCCGGTTTAGGCTTCGAATTTGAAGTTGTGAAGATAGATTGTGACGAGATTTTACCCGAAAATATTCAAATTTCTGATGCTGCAGCTTATCTTTCTGAATTAAAAGCTGAAAGTTATGAAAGTCTATCAGAAAATGAAGTGCTTTTAACAGCAGACACAATTGTTTCCTTTGAAAATCAAATTCTTGGAAAACCAAAAGATAAAGACGAAGCCCGAAAAATGATTCGATCATTATCCGGAAAAACACATCAGGTTTATACGGGAATTACCCTAAAAACTGTTCATAAAACAATTACAGAAACCGATGTTGCCGAAGTGGAATTTGATGAGATTTCAGATAATGAAATAGACTTTTACATCGAAAACTACAAACCTTTCGATAAAGCCGGAAGTTACGGAATACAAGAATGGTTGGGAATGGCAAAAATTAAATCCATAAAAGGAAGTTTTTATACCATTATGGGATTACCAACACACTTGGTTTATAAAAACCTGAAACAAATACAGAAATTTCCAAAATAATTTTTTATTATTTTTACAAAATCATCAAACTGCTGATAATAAAAAGTAAATTAGCGAGTTATATTGAAATAATGAAAAAGAAAATCATATTCCTTTTAGCAGCGATTATTGTTGTTTCCTGTTCCACAAAAGTGAAAAAACCGGAAGCAAGATCAAAGTTTCTAAAGGGCTTTTCTACCTACTATAATACTTTGTTTAATGCGAAAGATGCATTAAACAGTGAGTTTACATCAAGAGATAAGTCTCACAAAGACAATTTCTATGCACCCTATATTCCTATTCTTACCTATGAAGATCAGCCTCTAGGAAGCGATTTGGGACAGTCTTCCGCATTTGCCGAAAATACGATGAAAATGGCAGGGCTTAACAATTCCGCAAACTCTAAAAATGTTCCCGGAATGCCTCCCGGAATGCCCGGAAATTCTCCAATGTCTCAAAATCCTGATGGTACAATGCAGAATAAAGGAGCAACCGTTTTAGAAATTGCTGAAGCAAAAGCTTTAAAAGCCATCAACAAATATTCGGTTATCCGAAAAGGAGAGGAGCAGAATAAAAAGATCTTCGATGCTTACATTATTTTGGCACAATCGAGAATTTATCAGGGGAAATATCTCTCGGCTCTGGATGCACTTAACTATGTCTTCACTCACATGAAAAAAGACAAAAGGCTTCCATTGGCTCATGTTTACGAAGCTTTGGCGTATGCTCAAATGAAAAACTTTCGCAAATCACAAGATATTTTCGCCGAACTTAAAAGCGAGAAACTGAGCAAGGACCACGAAAAAGTAATGAGCATTTATTATGCGGAATCTCTTTTGGATGCCGGAAAAAAAGAAGAAGCTGTAAAGGAACTAGACCGTGCTTTTGAAGTGAACGGAAACCGAAAATTAAAGAGCAGAATTGCATTTCTTAGAGGGCAGGTTTTGCAGGAACAGGGGAAATCTGATCTTGCAAGAGAAAGCTTTCTTGCCGCTTATAAATATGCCAACGATTTTGAATTTGAAGTGAAATCTCAGATAGAAATTGCAAAAACATTCAACGGAAAAGGCAATTATGAAGGTGCAAAAGATTATCTCGAAAAAATAAGCAAAAAAGGAACTTACGCATCCCGAAAAAATGAGTTTTATTATGCTCTTGGTCTCATGGCCAATAAAGCAGGTAAAAAAAGAGAAGCGCAGGAATTTTTCAGAAAGTCTTTGCTAGAAAAAGTTTCAGATTCTCAGGTAAGAGGATTGGCTTATTATGAAATTGGAAAAGGGTATTTAGAGAAAAATGATTACATAGGAGCCGGAGCATATTACGATTCTGCTTTGGTTGCCATGACTTACGAACCCTCTAAACTTCTCCTTAAAGATCAGTCTAACTATATCAAAAAAATATCCAAAAACTATTATTTTATTAAGAAAAACGACAGTATTCTTTCTTTGGCAAAAATGACCGAACCACAGAAAACCGAATATTTTTCTAAATATATTGCTGCATTGAAAATTAAAGAAGAAAAAGCAGAGCAGGAGAGAAGAAGAGCAGAAAGAAGTAAAGGTTTTGATACCGGAGATTACAATTCCAACTCTATTTTTGCTAATGGTAACGCAGGATTCGAGGATTTTGGAGTAGCTGCAAAAGGATTTTATTTCAGCAATAATAATACAGTAAGTAAAGGTTCTGCAACATTTAAACAGATTTGGGGAGACCGTGCTCTTTCAGATAACTGGCGTTATTCCAAAAAAATGGCTTCTCTGGAAGATATGAAAAACGAAGCGTTGGGAGTGAACGCAGCCCCTAACCCAAGACGTTTTGAACCCGCTTATTATATCGAACAAATTCCTACGGATGTTGCAAAACTTTCACAACTAAAAAAAGACAGAGATACCGCCTCTTTAGGATTGGGTATTATGTATCAAAATTATTTTACCAATACGCCTTTAGCCACAAAAACACTTTACGATCTTGTGGATGTGAAACCGGAAGAGAAAGTAATGCTTCAGGCTTTATACGAGATTTTTTCTATGAATTATGAAAAAAATCCTCAGATTTCGGAAAGAGCAAAACAAATTTTAATTACTGATTATCCGTATACATCGTATGCAGAATTCGCAAGAAATCCTAAAAACAGTAATTTTGTAAAATCTTCGGATGAAGTAGAGAACGAATACAAAGCGGCATATGCACTTTACGAATCTGAAAAATTTGCAGAAAGCCAAGCCAAAATAGACCAAATCATCCTTAAATATCCAAAAGATGCACTTGTCCCTAAACTGAGTTTATTGAATGCCTTTAATGCAGGAAAAACCAGCGGAAAAGAAGTAATGATTCTTCAGTTGGAACAAATTGTTCTTAATTATGCCAAAACTCCAGAAGGGATGAAGGCTAAAGAGATGCTGAATTACCTTAAAAGTGATCTTAAATTTCAGACTACTGATCATAAAGGAAATGCTGTCCCAAATAATAACAATCCGCAGATGATGGAAAATAAAGGCAGTACACCCGGAAATATCCCTCAAAACAACCAGATACAGCAGCCAAGCACTAATCAACAGAATAAAAATCAGCCAACATTAAACGGAGTTCCAAAGAAGCCACAATTAAATGATCTTCAAATGGTTCCTAATAGTATTCCGGCAAATGGTTATGGAAAATAAAGAAAAAGCGAAGAAATTAAATCTTCGCTTTTTTATTTCATTTTAAAATGTACTAAGACTGAGATTTTTTCACACCATGAAAATCTTTAAGATAAAACGGTTCAAAATATGCAATATCTTCAAAATCTTCTTTTTCTGCCTTTTCTAAAGCTTTTTTTACCAAATATTTTGCAGAAGGATAAACATCTGGTTTGAATTCGGCATTAGGAAGATCTAAGATATCTTGGGCTTTAGAAGCTCCGTCACCTACAAAGAGAACTTTTTTATCTTTAAATTCCTGAAAAGAGGTTTCATCCAAAATTTTTGCTTCTGTGGAAGAGGTTTCATTTCCCGTTTTACCATCATACACCGCAGTATAAACCTCCATTCGTCTTGCATCGACCAATGTGATAATATAATCATAGTTTTGTCCTAAAAACGGCTCAATCATGCTTTCCATGGAATTGACGGCAACCAAAGGTATCTTTAAGCCATAACAAAAGCCTTTCGCCGAAGCAGCTCCAATTCTAAGACCTGTATAAGAACCGGGACCTTTTCCCAAACAGATGGCATCCAAATCATTCAGAGAAATTTCTGCTCCTTCCAACGCCCATTCTACAAAAGTGTGCAAAGATTCGCTCTGTTTATAGTTTTCTGAAACTTCTTCACATACGCATAAAAGTTTATCGCCCTCCGAAATAGCAACAGAACAGTTTTTAGAGGAAGTTTCGAGGTATAATATTTTCATTTTTACAGTTTATCTTTTTTAACTAATTTCTTTATTTCTTTATCAAAATCTGAAACTATTTTCTGAGTTTTATTAAACGTTTCATATTCAGAAACTGCTTTTTTATTGGCTTCAATTTTTGCTACATTTCCTTTACCTTCTAAAACTTTATACTCGTTGAAGTCTAAAAATCTATTGACACTATTTGCCAAAGATTCCATTGTAAAAGCATTTTCCCTTTCTAATAAGCCTTCTATATAATCAAAGTACCCAGTAACTGTTCGTTCTAGTTGTTGAATTTCTTTCTCAGACAAATAGTTTTTTGCAACAACCACATCAGATTTTAAAATTCTTCCATTCGGGGAGTACTTCCAAGTAGTTAAACCCATGTTTTCTGCTTTACTGTCCGCATTCTGGTAAATAATTTCTGCAGCAGTTTTACCCGTTATAGCAAAATGAAATTTATTCTGAACCATTGCATAAAAATTTTTTGTGATTTCTGAATTTCTATCATAATCAATACTACATTCTGCAAAAATATCTGTAATCTGCTGATAAATTCTTCTTTCACTTGCTCTAATAGAACGTATTCTCTGAAGAAGTTCTTTGAAATAATCTTTACCAAATTGATCTTGCCCTTGCTTTAGTCTTTCATCATCTATTACAAAACCTTTGATGATAAATTCTTTAAGTGTTTGAGTAGCCCAAATTCTAAACTGGGTTGCTTTTGCAGAATTTACACGATAACCGACAGAAATAATTGCGTCAAGATTATAATATTCAAGATTTCTGGTAACATTTCTTTCCCCTTCAGTTTGAACTGTTCGGAATTCCCGAACAGTTGCCTCTTTTCTTAGCTCTTCTGTGGTGAAAATATTGGTAAGATGCTCACTTATGGTTGATTTAGCAACATCAAATAAAGTAGCAATGGCCTTCTGTGTAAGCCAAAGTGTATCATTTTGTAAAAAAACATTAACCTTAACTTTTTCATTAGGCGTATTATAAATTAAAAAATTCTGAGACTCTTCGTTCATTGTTTTAATATTCTAAGCAAATTTATGGCTTTATCTCCACACTTTGCCGGCTCCACAATTTCCATAGAGATTTCTTTTTAATCCAGATTTCGAGAAGCGATAAGTTCATTTCAAATTCTTGGTTTTTATAGAGACCTTTTGCCTTAATCTTCCTGCGGATGCTGAAAATATTTTTGAATTTCTTCATTTCTGAAACTTCGATCTGGCTGATTTCTTTATATTCAACTTTTTTGGAAGAAAAATCTTTTTTAAAATCATCCAGATTCTGGATCCAGCCATTAGAATGACCGAACGAAACAGCTGTATCCAACAAATCAAGAATTTTAGGATTATTAATCTGCATCAGAGAATCAAGCTTTCTAGTTTGAGAAAGCAACTTTTTTTCCTGTATAGAATACTTCTGAGAAAATCCAAAAACACAGCAAAAAAGAAATAGAATAGGCAAGAACCTCATATCCAAATTCTCAAATTAAATCATTTTAAAATTAAAAATTACCCTTTTCTGTAAATGGTTCTCGGTTCGCTCTGTGCGCTTGGATAAATGGTCATATCTGAAACGGTGACGTGTTGCGGTGCATTGATGCAGTAGGCAATGGCATCGGCAATATCTTCAGCTTTTAAGGCTTCGTAACCGGCATACACCGTTGCTGCTCTTTCCTGATCTCCTTTGAATCTCACCAGCGAAAAATCTGTTTCCACCGCTCCTGGCTGAATATTGGTAACACGGATGCCGAATTCTGTTAATTCAAGTCTCATTCCGTCAGAAATCACATCTACTGCTCTTTTGGTAGCACAATAAACTACGCCGTTGGCATAGGTTTGTCTTGCGGCAACAGAGCTGATATTGATAATCTGTCCTGAATTTCTTTCTTTCATGATAGGAATGAGGGTTTTAGAAACATATAAAAGCCCTTTCACATTTCCATCAATCATAGAATCCCAATCTTCGGTATTTCCGGCTGAAAGAGGCTCTAACCCGTGTGCATTTCCTGCATTATTGATTAATACATCTACATTTTTCCAGTCAGCGGGAAGCGATGAAATGGCGTTTTCAACTTCCTTTAAATTCCGGACATCAAATTTTAAGCTGAAAATATCTGCAAATGCGGATAATTCTTTTTTTAAAGATTCCAAAACTTCTTCACGCCTTCCGCAGATGATTATCCTGTTTCCCTGTTTTGCTAAAAGTTCTGCAGTGGCTTTTCCGATGCCGGAAGTAGCTCCGGTGATGAGTATTGTCTTCATAAAAATTTTCAATTTTTAAATGTAACAATTATTAGTAAACTGTTATATTGATACATTGTTACATTGATTAATTTGCATCAAATGCTTCGAAAGCATCCTGAATATGTTCTATTTCTAATTGGCCGTCTGAATCTGGAAGAACCGAAATAATATCAAATCTTACTTCCTGATTTTTATTAAACTCTTCCATAAAATGATTGGCAGCGAGTACAATTGCCTTTATTTTTGATTTGGTAACCGCTTCCTGCGGAAGAATAAAAAAATCTGTGGATCTTGCTTTTACCTCAACCACAACTATTTTGTTGTCTTTTTCGGCAATAATATCAATTTCATTCTTTTTGAACCGAAAATTTCTGACAAGAATTGTGTAGCCATTTTTTACCAGATATTCAGCGACTAAATCTTCAGCTTTCTTTCCTAATTCATTGTGATCTGCCATACTTTTCTTGTTTGAGTAAGAAATTTCAAAGAATTACCTTTCCTCAAAATTCAACTTTTACTTTCTCTCCAGCCTTAATTTTTACTGTACCACCTATTATTAACGGTCGGTTATCTTTAATATGCCCGTTCGGAAATGCAAAAATTACGGGAAAATGATACTTTGAAATTCTGTCCGAGATGAGTTTATAAGACAATTCATCGAAGCTTTCTTCATATTGCTTATTCTCTTTTTCATCGCCCATGTTGGTCATTCCACCAACGATTAATCCTTTTATTTTTTTGAAAACACCTGCTAATTCCAGACTCATTATCATTCTGTCTAAAGCATAGAAGTTTTCTCCAATATCTTCGATGAATAAAATTTTATCTCTAAAATCAAAAGAATATTTTGTTCCTAAAAGTGCATAAATAAGGGCTAAATTTCCTCCAACCAATTCTCCTTCAATATTTCCCTTCTTGTTTAATTGATGCGATTTTAAACTGTATTTTGGCTTTTTCCCTTTTAAAATATCAAAAATTACTTCATAACTTTCTTCCGTTACGCCAAAGCTTGAAGTTTTTATAGTCTGCCCATGAATAGATGCGAAACCTTTTTTCAGCAAATAGCTCTGAACTACGGTATTATCTGAATAACCGATATACCATTTCGGATTTTTGGCAAATTCTTTTAAACTTAAACCTTCCAATAAATGCTGACAGCCGTAACCGCCACGCGAAGCCCAAACTGCTGAAATTTCCGGATCGTTCAACGCCCAGTTCATATCTTTTAGTCTTTCGGCTTCGGTTCCCGCATAGTTGTAGCCGTTTGAGAATTTGGTATATAAATGTTCACCCAAAACAGGTTCAAAACCTTTAGCGGTAATCATTTGGAGACCTTTTTCCAGTTGAGCCGGTTCTACAGCACCTGCAGGAGAAATTATGGCAATTTTAGCTCCTTTTTTAAGTGATTTTGGAAATATTTTCATCAGTTTTTTTTGTATTTTAATTCTTTTTTCTCGGCTTCTTCCAATTGTCTGTCGAACTGATTAAACATTTTAAAACTTTGAAGGAATATGAAGAAACTGAAAATAATCAGCACAATACCTACCCCTTTTCTGATGTTGTTTGCCAGTTTTTGGGTAAGTTTATCGTGAAACTGTTTTGCCAGAAAAATTTTAAGAAAATCTATTCCCAGATAAGTTGCAATCACAATTCCGAGATAGAGAATAAGACTTTCGGTATCCGGATACTGATTTCTTACGCCAATTACGGTAACTAACCAAAAAAGGATTACCCCGACATTGAGAAGATTCAGTAAAAAACCATTGATAAATGTTTTAAAATAATTCTGCCCGATGAGTTTTTCTTCTCCGGGCATATGCATTTTGGTTTTTGTAACCATCATAATAATCCCGTAAGCGAGAATAAGAATGGATGTAATTCTGTAAAATCCTGGGTGTTTATCGATGAGATTAACAATATCTGCACTGGCATAATAAGCAGCAATAATACAAAGTAAATCTGCTGTTACCACCCCAAAATCGAGTGCTAAAGCGTGTTTCGGACCTCTTGTAAAACTGGTTTCTATTAACAGAAAAAAAATAGGCCCGATAAAAACCAGACTCAGCATAAAGCCTAAACCAATGGCTGAAAATATGAGTTCAAACATGCAAAATTTGTTTCAAAGCCAAATTTAAAGATTATATTTTTATTGAGGTTTAAAAAGAATATAATTTGAATGCTTGCCTAACAATTAAAAAGACCACATTTCTGTGGTCTCCATATTTCAATAATTTATCTAATATTAATCAACAATCTTAAAATCAAGCTGTTTTGCAATTAAATTAGCTTTCACTACTTTAATTTTTACCTGATCTCCCAACTGATAGCGGTTTCCTGTGCGTGAACCGTAAACTGCGTGTGTTGCTTTGTCGTAAGTGTAAGAATCATCCATCAAATCTCTCAATTTAATTAAACCTTCAGCACCGTTTTCAGGGATTTCAACCCAGAAACCAAATTCTGCAACTCCGGAAATCACACCCGTGAAGGTTTCTCCCAAATATTTTTCCATAAATTTCACCTGCATAAATTTAATGGAATCTCTTTCTGCATCGGCAGCTAAACGCTCCATTGCACTGCAGTGTTTTGCTTTTTCTTCCAGCTCATTTCTGTCCGGAGATTTTCCGCCATCCAAATAATGCTGCAATAATCTATGCGCCAACAAATCGGGATAACGACGGATAGGAGAGGTGAAATGCGAATAATAATCGAATCCTAAACCGTAATGACCAATCGGTTCGGTAGAGTAGACTGCTTTGCTCATGCTTCGCATTGCCAAGGTTTCAATCATATTTTCTTCGCCTTTTCCTTTGACGTCTTTCAGTAAAGTATTTAAAGATTCAGCGACTTTTTTGGTATTTGCCAAATCCATTTTATACCCGAAAGTAGATACAAAATCTCTCAAAGCTTCCAATTTTGCAGGATCCGGATCATCGTGAACTCTGTAAATAAAGGTATTTCCGTTCGGACTTCCTTTTTTTAGCGAAACAAATTCAGACACTTTTTTATTCGCCAAAAGCATAAATTCTTCAATTAAATGATTTGAATCTTTGCTGATTTTGAAGTAAACACCAATCGGCTGATTGTTTTCATCCAAATTGAAACGAACTTCGCTTCTGTCAAAAGTAATTGCACCGTTTCTAATCCGTTCAGCACGCATAATTTTGGCTAATCTGTCGAGAACATTAATTTCTTCCTGCAAATCGCCTTCCTGGGTTTCAATTCTTTCCTGAGCTTCTTCGTAAGTGAATCTTCTGTCGGAATGAATCACCGTTCTTCCAAACCACTGTTTCTGAATTTCTGCTTTGTCATTCAGCTCAAAAATAGCTGAGAAAGTATATTTATCTTCATTCGGACGAAGCGAACAAACATCATTACTTAAAACTTCCGGAAGCATCGGCACAACACGGTCTACAAGATAAACTGAAGTTGCTCTTTCGTAAGCTTCATCATCCAAAACAGTTCCCGGAACTACGTAATGAGAAACGTCTGCAATGTGAACTCCAACTTCCCAGTTTCCGTTTTCAAGTTTTCTCATAGATAAAGCATCATCAAAATCTTTGGCATCTTTCGGGTCGATGGTAAAAGTCAAAACATCACGCATATCCCAACGTTTTTTCGCTTCTTCATCGGTAATTCTACGGTCAATTTTGTCGGCTTCCCTTTCTACTTCTTCAGGAAATTCGTATGGTAAACCGTATTCTGCAAGAATAGAGTGGATTTCTGTTTCATGTTCTCCCGGATTTCCAAGAACCTGCAGAATCTCGCCTTCAGGATTTTTATCTCCGGGCTTCCATTCTGTCATTTTTACAACTACTTTATTGCCGTTTTCTGCTCCATTTATTTTTCCTTTCGGAATAAAAATATCGGTATTGATTGTTTTTTTATCGCAAACTACAAATCCGAATTCTTTATGAGGAACAAGCTGAAAAGTTCCCACAAATTCTGTTCTTTTTCTTTCCAGGACTTCCAAAACGGAGCCTTCGAGTTTTTTGCCTTTGAAATTGTAGGTAACAATGAGAACTTTATCTCCCTGAAGGGCATCTTTCACGTTTTTTGAATGAATAAAGATATCATCCTTCAAATTTTCAACGGTAACATACGCATTTCCGCTTTGGTTGAAGTCTATGGTTCCCGTTAAAGTACCTTCAATATTAAGATTGATGCTGAATTTACCTTTTTCGGTTTCTTTTATACGCTTGTTCGCCAACAGCTTATGCAAAGCCTGAATTACCATCTCGCGCTGTCTGGGATTTTTATAATCGATCCCGTCCGAGATCTGTTTGTAATTGTATAGTTTGGTTTGATTTTGATTCATAAATCTCATAATCAGCTTACCGATTTCCATAAGTTTATGATCATTTTTCTGACTTATATATTTTTTCTTTTTTGCCATTTTTTAATTTAATTGTATAAAGGTATTTCCTTTCTCTTGTAATCTGAAATTTTTTCGTTCAATTTCTGATTTTTCGTTTACCTTAACCAAAATTTCATCATTATCTTTAAAGAAAATGTATATCTGAAAGCTTTCGTAAGGGTTAAATTTTTTATTTTCTAAATCTTTGAAATTATTTTCTGCATTGTAAAAAGTTATTCCATTAATTTTTTTGGAATACATCTTTTTAAATGATTGTACTTTTTTATTTACCACTTCATTTTCGCTGAACGGAAAAATAATTTTTGAAGGAAACTTGTTTACAAATTTTTTGAAATTTCTCTCATTCCAAAACAATTCTGAAGCCAAATTTACTTCTAAATTTAAAGGAGAATAATCTGTTGAATCTTCTCCACAACCGCCTATTTGAGAAAAACTTGCAACTTCTAAGTTAATTATTTCAGAATTAAATTCTTTTAAATCTATTTTACTGAAGATAAAATCTGCCAGCTTTTCGTAATTAAAGTTTTTTGTTTTTTCTAAAAACTTATTTTTTATTTCATTCAATTCTTCCTGAGAATAAGAATGATTTACTTTTTTAGGACAGCCATTTTCTTCGGATACACCCGGAACTGTAGGACACGCATCATCTTTATCTAAAATTCCATCTCCATCCGTATCCGGCCAAGGGCAGCCATTATTTTCAGGTGGTCCGGCAACTGAAGGACAAGCATCATCTTTATCTAAAACTCCGTCTCCGTCAGAATCTGGCCATTTGCAACCATTATTTTCAACAAAACCTGATTCTTTCGGACATTGGTCTAAATAAAATAAAACGCCGTCTTTATCTTCATCCGAAAGACAATCTTTTTTACTGAATTCTTTTCTGCATTTTTTGAAGGATTCTTTGTCGATGATTTTCTGTGCATTCGTCAGATAAATTGAAAATAAGAAGCAAAAATGATACAAAAGTTTTCATCGAGTTTGTTTTAAAATTTGTACTCATTTATTGTCTGAATTTCTATCCATTTTTTGTTTTTATACTGAAAAGTCTTATAAACTTCTTTATATTCATCATAAGTATATTTCACCGTAACAATTTTACCTAAATAATTTCTAAAATTGATCTCAAATTCCTGATAAGATCTATCGCTAAGATTTAAATTACTTTCTCTAAATCCTTTTGCGGGAATAAAATAATATTTTTCTCCTTCATCTGCATTGATATGACCTGAAATTTCACTCTTTCTCTGCTTCAAAAATACTAAGATTGCTTTATCATTACTATCCATATTAAATTTAACTGTTTTCCGGTTGATAAATTCACCTTTAAAAGGTAAATATGGAATAATATTGAAATCTAGTTTTCTCTGTAGAAATTTTACTGTTTTTTCGTTCCAAAAATCAGATTGATTGTATGACGGATTTAAATAGTTGCAATAATCTTTTCGATCGTCAAATCCCAAAAGTACAATTCCCTGATATTTTGAAAATGGAGGATTATAATTGACAATGATATTTTTTTTGTTAATTTTAAAAATAATTTCATCAGCAATCATTTGTCCTAAAGTTCGAAATGATACGTCTTTAAAATCATTTTTCAGCTCAGTACATTTCTTGAAATCTCTCTGCTCCGCTTCTTTTTCTCTTTGAAGCTGCCGGATTGTATCTCTTGGTTTTTGTGAAAAGGTATACAGAAATATGAAAAAGAAAATGAACAAAAAGTAGATTTTCATAAAATGGGTGTTTTCATAATATTTGAAATATTGATTCAAACAGAAATTTGATACTAATATCCTATAAATTTAAAACAAAAAAGTGGAGAAGGAGAAATAAACTTTCTGTCCGAATTTTGAAAGTTTTATGGAATCAACAGTTTGGTAATAACCGTTGGACGATGCAAATATACACAATAAAAAATAAATAAGGCTTGCAAACTGAATTACAAGCCTTTATATATTTAGCAGAATGCTATTTTATCAACTCTGTTTTGGTGTCTTCCGCCTTCAAATTCCGTTGTAAGAAAAGTTTTTGCAATTTCTAAAGCAAATTCTTTCGCTACAAATCTTGCGGGCAAAGCGACCATATTTGCATTATTATGCTGTTTTGATAGCGCTGCAATTTCCGGCATCCAGGCTAAAGCACAACGAATTCCTTGATGTTTGTTGGCGGAGAGCTGAACTCCCTGTCCGCTTCCGCAAACTAAAATCCCCAATTCATTTTCTCCTTTTTCTACAGAAGAAGCTGCAGGATGTACAAAATCGGGATAATCTACACTTTCCAAAGAATGAGTTCCAAAATCTTGAATTTCAAACTCATCCTGTAATTGCTGTTTCAGATATTCTTTATATTCAAAACCCGCATGGTCTGCTGCTATTGCAATTTTTCTTTTCATTTTTACTATTTTACTTAATATCCAGAATTATTAATTCTTTTGGCAAAGTTACGTTAAATCCGAAAGAAATTTTCTTTGTTTCGTTAGGTTTTATATTCAAATTCCAGATTAGGAAACCAGAACTTGGGTCATAATCGGCTTTATCCGGATTTGTTATCTGTATTTTAATTTTTTCATCTGTAGAAAGTGGTACTTGGTCTTTCAATTCCAGGTTTATCGCTGTATTTTTGTTATTTTTAACTGTAATTTCATAAGCATAAAATTCAGTTTTTTCTTTATCACCTAAACTTTTAGTTTCTTTTTTTATTAATTCCCTTTTTGTAAGCACGTTGGGATCACTTCCCAAACTAATCATCATTTCATTACTAAGCTGATTGGCATCTATCATTACCGTTCCAGTCTGCGTACCGTCCATATAAATATCGGCATTTCCCGGAAGGAAATTGTATTTGGAATAATCTTTTATAGAAGCCAGAAGAAAAGTTTTAGTTTCAGTTTTTGGAGTCGAAAAATATTTGTAAGTAGTGCTTACCTCAAATTCATTTAACTCTTCAGTAACCTGAACATCGGAAGGAATCACTACATTTTTATCCAAACTGATTTCTGTTTTCATTGTTTTCTGCGAAAATCTGGGCCTTCCCATGATTGCAACTTCCTGAACGCTTACATTTTTTACGCTTTTGTCTATTTGAGGTTTTTGAAATGCTTGGTTAGAAACATAATAATCTCTTTCAGTTCTTAGAAACCAACGATCGAGCTCATAAGGTTTATCTTCTCCGTTGAAGCTTCCGTTGATTAATTTTATAGGAATATTTCTTAATTCTAAACCTGTATTCTGACGAATTTTTGCATTATAACTAATCTTTAATGGAGTTGTAATTCCATTAGATTTTATTGTATAGGAAGGAGCCCAATATGCATCTTGAATAAGTTGGTTCACATCAAAATTCACATGCTGTTTTTTGTCGCTGTTTACCAGAAGAACAATAGTATTATTCATTCTGTTATTAACTTCCTGAGAAGATTCATATCTTTTATTTTCAAGTTTGGAAATTCTGGATTTACTATCATTAATCTTTGTCTGGAGATTAGTTTCTTCCTTGAACAAATCCTTAAGATTAATTTTATTATAATCTATAAGTTTGCTAATTTCAGCAGGCGAGGGGTTCTCCAATGTCTGGTTTTTTCTGATGATATCCAGAGAATTTTTAGTAAGAACCAAATCCTGATCCAATACTTCATTCAGTTTTTTATAATAGTTGATGCTATCGTTAATCTGATCATTTTTGTTACTACTTTTTAATTTTGAGGAATAAAAAGATAAATTGTTATTATAATATTCGTACCGAAGAATATTTATTTTTTTGTCGGTTTTGAAATTAGAAATATCTGTAACACCATTTTTCCCGAAATCATTTACGATAACATAATTTTTCCCCGGAAGGAGATTTGCAGAGAAAGAATGTCTTACAAATCCTCCGCTAGAATAAATTTTAACTTCTTTTATTGACGAAGCAGTGGTAACAAAATTTTCTTGAGAATAGACATTAATTGTAAGAAATGAAAATAATAACCATTTGATTTTCAGCATAATTTAATCATTTAAAAGACTATAATTTAAAAAATTTCACTATTGTTAATTAAACCCTAATAAAATGTTAAAACAATTGTGAATAACTGTGGAAAACTTTGTTAAAAATAATGTTTTTTTGTATCCGAAAAATCCGTAATGCAAGATATTTTCAAAAAATTCAAAAAAGTTTTTCAGAACTTTTTTTTGGGTATTCTTATTTTTTTCCATAGAAAAATTATCAGGAATGATAGTGGTAGATAAGTTATCCATAATTGTTGATAAATACCAAAATCATCAGATTTACAACCTTTTATATTGTGAGTTATATCTGAATTTCAAAACGTATCTCTGTGGTAAAGTTTATAGCAGAAACTTATCCCCGAAACTCACAATACTCAACAACAGTATTCAATTTCTTTTATTAAAAAAAAGAAAGATAATGTTGATTAATGAATGAACGGGAAAGAAAAACTTTTTAATAACTTTTAATGTTTTCAATTCCGGACGAAAATTTAAAATCTTACATTTGTGAAAGTAAAATTCAAAAAAATTCAGATCTTCTGTACAGACAATTTTATTTTAAAAAAATATAACACATACAATATTTTAAATAATGAAAACAATTAACGATTTTAATTTTCAGGGAAAAAAAGCTCTAGTAAGAGTAGATTTTAATGTTCCTCAAGACGAACAGCTTCATGTAACCGATAATACCAGAATTGTTGCGGTAAAACCTACTGTAGACAAAATATTGGCTGATGGTGGTTCTGTTATTCTTATGGCGCATTTGGGAAGACCAAAAGGAGAAGTAAAAGATGAATTTTCATTAAAACATATTGTAGACGAAGTTTCTAGTGTTTTAGGTAAAGAAGTTAAGTTTGTGGAAGATTGTGTAGGTGAAAAAGCTGAGAAAGCGGCTTCTGAATTGAAAGCTGGAGAAGTTCTTTTGCTTGAAAATCTGAGATTTCATAATGAAGAAGAAAAAGGGGATAAAGATTTTGCAGAAAAACTGTCTAAATTAGGAGATGCTTATGTAAATGATGCTTTTGGTACTGCACACAGAGCTCATGCTTCTACAGCGGTAATTGCTGATTTTTTTCCATCAACTAAATTTTTCGGTTTGCTAATGGCTAAAGAGCTTCAGGCTATTGATAAAGTTCTTAAAAGTGGAGAAAAACCTGTTACAGCCATATTGGGAGGTTCTAAAGTTTCAACCAAAATTACAATTATAGAGAATATTTTGCCCGCTGTAGACAATTTAATTATCGGTGGAGGAATGTCTTTTACTTTTATTAAAGCATTAGGCGGTAAGATTGGTAAATCTATTGTTGAAGATGATAAACTGTCTTTGGCATTAGAGATTTTGGAGAAGGCCAAACAACATAATGTAAAAGTTTATTTGCCTACTGATGTTATTATTGCAGATGATTTCAATAATGAAGCAGATAGAAAAGAATGTGATATCTACGAAATTCCAGAAAATTGGCAAGGTTTGGATGCAGGCCCGAAATCCAGAGAAATTTTTAATGATGTATTGCTTAATTCAAGAACGATTCTTTGGAACGGTCCTATTGGAGTTTTTGAAATGTCTAATTTTGCGGCTGGAACAGTTGCATTGGGAGAAAGTATTGCAGAAGCGACTCAACTTGGTGCTTTCTCTTTAGTGGGAGGAGGAGACAGTGTAGCGTTTGTTAAGCAATTTGGCTATGATGATAAAGTAAGCTATGTTTCTACCGGCGGTGGAGCAATGCTTGAAAGTTTAGAAGGATTGGAGCTTCCCGGAGTTGCAGCCATTAATAAATAATTTTTCTACATAAACTATAAAAACCGACAAAATTTTGTCGGTTTTTATTTTGTAAGTTTAAGGAAAAAATTTTTAAACGATTCTCAGCGGCTTTAATTGAAATCCAAAAAAGTTTAATTTTTTAATAATTTTGAATTTTACTGACAAGTTTTGAACAAATTAATTAAAAATTGGCTTTCAGAATTGTATCAAAAATCGATTTTCTACTTTTTTTCGATAATATATATCAAACTAGAAAATTCATTCGAAAATGATGCTTTTACGTTAGAAATCGTTCCGTGAACTATTGCTTTTAGCCAAAAAAGAGGTGATTTTTTATATTTTTCGCTTAACATCGAGATATAAAATGAATCTAGTATCAATGGTTTTATTTTTCTGAGTTTCCAGTTTGATTTTTTTGAAATTAGATTTTCCATACCATTTTTAGAAAAATGATAGATGTGTCTTGGTACATCATAAGCTGCCCAATATTCTTTATAATGTTTGGCATCATAAGAAGTAGGATTGGGAACAGCAATTATCAGAAGTCCTTTCTCTTTTAATTTCTTATTAAAAATATCCAGCATTTCTTCCTGATTTTCTATATGCTCAAAAACATGCCACAGGGTTATTGCATCTAAGGTATTATTTTCAATAATATCCAAATCGTTTAAAATTTTAGCTTTTGAAATTTTATTTTCCGCAGATTTTCTTGCGTCATCGTTGGGCTCGAATCCGAAAGTTTCAAAATCATTTTCTATAAATTTTACAAATTCGCCTGCTCCGCAACCATAATCCAAAACTTTTGAACCTTTTTTAATACGCTCTGAAAGAATATTTTTTTTGTATTTTAGATTAAATGATTGCAAAAACTTATACAATTTTTCTTTTAAACTTCCAGAATCCTGATGATGAGAAATATAATCTTCACTCTCATAATATCTCGAAATATTAGATGGAATAGGGGAGGTTTTGAAAACTCCTTTTGTATCTGTTTCTATAATTTCAAATTCTTCCTGAGTAAGAAAATGGTCTTTTATTTTCATTATAAATTATATTTTAAACAAAAAGAACAATGTTAATTATCATTGTTCTTTATAATGTTTCACGTGAAACATATATTTTTATTTAGCTAAATAAACCAATAAAACATTGATGTCTGCAGGAGAAACACCACTTATTCTTCCGGCTTGAGCAACAGTTTTTGGTCTTACATTATTCATTTTTTGTTTTGCTTCGGCAGATAGACTTGAAATTTTTAAATAATCAAAATCTTCCGGTATTTTTACATTTTCTAAGCGGTTAAGCTTTGCAACATTTTCTTTTTCCTTTTCTATATAACCTTTATACTTGATATTTACTTCGGCCTGTTCTCTAACTTCATCATCAAATTGAGAAGAAAATTCTCTAATTACATCGATTTCATCCAGTTTATCTAAGGTAATATTGGGTCTTGTAAGAAACTGTGATGCTCTGTAAGCCTGATCTACAGGATTGCTTTCAATGCTTTCTAAAATAGGATTTATTATACCAGGTTTTAAAGAAGTTTCACGTAAAAAAGTTTCAAGTTCCTGACTTTTTTCTATTTTTTGTTCCACTTTTTTGAGTCTTTCTTCTTTTGCTAATCCCAGTTGAAATGCTTTTTCAGTTAATCTGATATCTGCATTATCCTGTCTTAAAAGAAGTCTGTATTCTGCTCTTGAAGTGAACATTCTGTAAGGTTCTTCGGTACCTTTGGTAATTAAATCATCAACCAGAACGCCAATATAAGCTTCATCTCTGCTTAGGATGAATTCTTCTTTGTCTTTAACCTTATTATGAGCGTTAATCCCTGCAATTAAACCCTGTCCGGCTGCTTCTTCATATCCTGTAGTTCCGTTTATTTGTCCTGCAAAATATAAATGATCAACCAATTTTGTTTCTAATGTATGCTTTAGCTGAGTAGGAGGGAAGTAGTCATATTCGATAGCATAACCGGGACGGAAAACTTTTACGTTTTCAAAGCCCGGAATGTGTTTCATTGCTTTTATCTGTACATCTTCCGGAAGCGAAGAACTGAATCCGTTTACATAAATTTCTACGGTTTTCCATCCTTCTGGTTCTACGAAAAGCTGGTGTCTGTTACGTTCTGCAAAGCGGTTTATTTTATCTTCAATACTTGGGCAGTATCTTGGTCCTAAACTTTGAATTGTACCATTAAACATTGGACTTCTGTCAAATCCTTCACGTAAAATATCGTGTATCGTTTCATTAGTATAAACGATATGGCAGCTTAACTGCTTGGTTAATTTAGGAGTATCTAAATAACTGAATTTTTGAGGATTTTCGTCACCTTTCTGCTCTTCCATTTTAGAATAATCTAGGCTTCTTCCATCTACTCTTGGAGGAGTTCCTGTCTTCATTCTACCAGCTTCGAAACCTAATGAAACCAATTGTTCAGTAATTCCGAAAGCTCTAGGTTCACCCATTCTTCCACCGCCTAGCTGTTTATCTCCTACGTGAATTAAACCATTTAGGAAAGTACCGTTGGTAAGAACTACAGATTTGGATCTTATTTCAATTCCTAATGAAGTTACGACTCCCGCAGCCTTTCCATTTTCTATAATAAGTTGCTTTACCATATCCTGAAAAAAGTCAAGATTTGGAGTGTTTTCTAATGCTAAACGCCATTCTTCTGCAAATAACATTCTGTCATTTTGTGTTCTTGGAGACCACATTGCAGGACCTTTGGATAGGTTAAGCATCTTAAACTGTATGGCAGATTTATCTGCAACAATACCGGAGTAGCCACCCATTGCATCGATTTCTCTTACAATTTGCCCTTTTGCAATACCTCCCATTGCCGGGTTACAGCTCATCTGTCCTATGGTCTGCATATTCATTGTTACCAATAAAGTTTTAGAACCTAGATTAGCGGCGGCTGCAGCTGCCTCACATCCTGCGTGACCGGCACCCACAACGATTACATCATATATCTCTGAAATCATATTTATTGCTTATTTTAAAGCCTTGAATTTTATATTTTTTATAAATGTTTCACGTGAAACATTGTAGTAATTTACAAGCAGGAATGTGCTTGCGCAGGGTTTTTAGCCCCGATTGTAGCATTTGTTTGAGCTCATTTTCTTTGCAAAAGAAAATAGCGAGTGCGGAAAGCGGGATGAAGCTCCAAAAAACACAGTTAATATTATTTGTATTTTTCGAGATAAAAATCTTCTTTACTCCGCATTAACTTTTCTTCTTCTTCTTTTTTATCTTTATAACCGCAAAGATGAAGAATTCCATGAGCTAAAACTCTCCTCAGTTCTTCTTCATAATCTTTCAATAGAGTAGAGGAGTTATCGGAAATGCGCTGCAAAGATACAAAAATATCACCGCTAATGGTTTTACCCTTTACATAGTCGAAGGTAATGATATCTGTAAAGTAATCGTGCTGCAAATAGTCTTGATTTACTTTAAGCAAATATTCATCATTACAGAATATGTAATTAATTTCACCGAGTTTTTTTTCTTCTGAAAGAATTACTTCTTCCAGCCATTGTTTATAATTTGCATTAACAATTTCTGTAATGTCTTCGTAAAAATACTGTATCATCGTTTAAAACCAGTGTCCTAAAATTACACTGAATATACCTTTTTGATTATTTTTGAGTGAGTGACTAAAATTGATTTTTATCTGTCCGAATGGTGATTTGTATCCGGCAGTAATCCCAGCAGAACTGTAATTGAGTTTTACCGCATCTTCGAAACTGATGTCATCTGATAAATTGGCAAATGAAAAATTTCCCGTAATGAAATAGTTTTTATTGAAATTAAACTGTAAGTCATTAGATATTAAAACTACATTATTAGAAGATAACTGTGCGAAATAGAAACCAGAAAATGATTTAAAATTAACTATATTCTGTTCGAAGATTCCTCCTAATCTATATCTGTAAAAATCGGGTGTATTTTCTCCAATAGTTATTCCTCCGTATAAATTAAGTCTAAATGCAAATTGTTTGGACAACGGAACATTTATTCTAATATCTGCTTGTACCTGAACTATTCTTTTATCTACTTCAGATTTCATGAGATCTATCACCTTACCTTCTGCATTGATATAGATACCTCGGGTAGCAAAATCTTTATCATTTTGGGTATCGCTTTTTAGGAAAACATAAGGATTTATAAATCTGCTGTATTTTTTCACAAATGTATTAGACTCACCTACAAAATAGTCGTGGCTTATACCACCTCCTATAGCAAACTTATCTTTCCATGTAGACTGAATGTAAACTTCATTCCTTAGCCAGTCCCAATTCTCTTTATTGTAATTGCTTTCATCTTTTATATCGAAGCTCATGCCTGAAGAATACAATCCAAATCCTGGAATATAACCGTTATCTACAAAGTAATTTAAATAATATCTGGGTTTATCTCCTACGATTACATCAAAAGAAAGGTTAGAGTTTTTAAACAATAATCTTTTTGCGGAATAGTTGAGTAACAATCCGGTTTTAAAAATTTCATCATAATGCAAACCTACTTTCAAAAAATGTCTTGCTTCATCTTCACTTACATATAATTTCAGATAGTTTGAATTATTTTCTGAAACAATATCATAATTAATAAAACGATAGTTATTGGTAGCAATAAGCTTATCTATGCCTTTATTAATGTTTCCATAGGTTTGTAAAGAGGGGAAATGCAGTCCCATTTTCCCTAAAACATAGTTTTTACCGTAAATACGGCTTCCATCGATATAAAGACTATCAATCTTATAGACGTTAGAAAATACGGGATTTACGGTCTGTCTAAGGCGTTCAAAATTTCTTTTAGGTAGCTGGTTAAGTATTTCGGTATATTTTAACCCTTCAACATAACCACTGTCTAATATTTTTTTCTTGTCATCATAGCTAGTGGAAGTCATGCCATCAAGGTTGGGCTTGATATTAATATCGGTATATCTATATTGCCTTTTTGTATCTTTTTTAATTCCGAAGTCTATAATCTGGTTTAGAATTGAGATAATATTGTTTAAATCTTCACGTTTGGATAAATCCTGATTGAGATCTACACCAATAACGATATCAATTCCTTTATCTTTAAGAGGTTTTGATGGATAATTTACTGTCATTGCCCCATCAATATAAATACTGTCTCCAATTTTTACGGGATCCATTAAGGAAGGAAAGGCAGAACTTGCCATGATAGATTGTACGAGATCACCTTTCTCAAAAATTTCCATATTTCCACTTTCTAGATTAGTTGCTACGCACATAAACGGAATAGGAAGTTTAGAAAAATCGTCGATATTAGATACATTTTTAAACAATTCTTTAAGCAAGTACACATTTTTCTGTCCAGAACTAATGGAGGATGGAAGTGTTATTTTACCGTTTTGTAGAGGAATAGAAAATAAATATTTATCTACAGACTTGTTAAAAAATGTACTTTCTTTTCTGGATTTAGGATCTCTGATGAGAGAGTAGAAATCGGTCTTCATCACAATTTTCTCGATATCTTTACCGGTATATCCGGCGGCATACAATCCTCCAACAATAGCTCCCATGCTGGTTCCGGATATGTAGTCTACTTTTACCCCAAGAGAGTCTAAAACTTTAAGAACACCAATATGAGAAAAACCTTTTGCACCGCCACCCGCAAGAGAAAGACCAATTTTAGGATTAGCAGGTATTTTCAGATTTTTTTTAACCTGAGAATGAATCGTAATTAATGAAAGCAGAAAAATTAAAGTCAGAATTTTTCTCATACGTTTAATCTTTTATATAAATCCTTTTCACACGGGGTGAAATGGATGTTAAAACTTCATAAGTGATGGTTTTGCAATATTCTGCAAACTCTTTAAGTGATGGTTTTGCATTGAAAATGGTTACAGAATCTCCTTCTTTAACAGTGTTGATATGATCTATATTAATCATCATCATATCCATACATACATTTCCTACAATAGGAGCTAATACTTTATGAATACCTACATTTCCTGCCATATTTCCTATTAAACGAGGAATTCCATCTGCATATCCTACAGGGATGGTCGCAATTTTGGTAGGATGATCTGTCTTAAATTTTCTGCTATAACCAACAGATTCTCCGTTTTCTACCAAAGAAATCTGAGAAATAACTGTCTTAAAACTTACTACCGAACGTAGTTGTTTCTGTATCTCGGTGTTGGATGATTCACCAAGCATTCCTATACCAATTCTCACCATATCGTACTGATAATCTGTATAATTGGTGATTCCTGAAGAATTTAGAATATGTCTAATAGGCTTATATCCAAGTTTATTTATTAAATAGCTCGAATTTTCCTCAAAAACCTCCAGTTGATGTAAAGTAAAGTCTTTCTCATTGGGTACATCAGAAGACGATAAATGACTGAAAATACTTTGAACTTTTAAATTTGTATTAATTAAAGTATTACTTAATTCATCGAGTTCAAATTTTTTAAAACCAAGGCGATGCATTCCCGTTTCCAGTTTAATATGGACAGGATATTTTTTATCGTAGCCGGATTTCTGAACTGCTTCATAAAACAACTCTAAAACTCTGAAACTATAAATTTCTGGTTCCAAATTGTATTCTATTACCGTTTCATAACTGTGCTGTTCAGGGTTCATAACGATAATAGGAACGGTAATTCCTTTTTTTCTAAGTTCTACTCCTTCATCTACAAATGCAACACCCAGATAATCAATATGATGATGCTGAAGAAATTCGGAAATTTCATAACTTCCTAATCCATAAGAATTTGCCTTTACCATTGCCATCATCTTAGTAGATGTTTTCAGCAGAGATTTATGATAATTAATATTATGAAGCAGAGCATTGAGGTTGATTTCCAAAACCGTATCATGCTTACGGAGTTCCAGAATATCTTTTATTCTTTCAATTTCAAATTTTCTTGCACCTTTCAGAAGAATAATTTGATTTTCAAGATCATTAAGATACTTACTATCAATAAGTTCCTGAGTGTTAATAAAAGTGAAAGTTTTAGCTTTGAAAAGTTTATGAAATTCGCTTATTTCATTGCCGATTAAAAATACACAATCGAAGTTTTGATCGTTTACCAAATCGGCAACCTCTTCGTAAAGCTCATTAGCATTGGTATTCACTCCAATAATATCCGTTAAAACAAGAGATTTTTCTGGCTTTCTATATTCATTCAGAAATTGCAAAGCAGTTTTAAGCGAATCCAAATCCAGGTTGAACGAATCATTAATAATAATATTCTTTTTAACTCCCTCAATCGCTTCAAGTCTCATCTCAACAGCTTTCAGGGCATTAATTTTTTCTACTATTTTTTTATTATCAAGTCCGAGTTCTTTCAAAACAGTTACCAGTGCCAAAGCATTGGACAGAGTAGCTTCATCTCTCTGATGGACCGGGAAAGAGATTTCCTCATCAAAATATTGTATTACAACATCTTCATTTTTGGAAATTCCAATTTTATAATGAACATTATTCAAGTTTTTAAATCCGTATGATATTAATTTTTTACTTGAATATATTTCTCTTATCCTTTTAGAAACCAAATCATTATCGCCGTTATAGATAATGACCTCAGAATGTTTAAAAAGCTGTATTTTTTCATCTATAAGCTCCTCTTCCGAATTAAAATTGGCAAGATGAGCAGTTCCTATATGGGTAAGCAAACCAATCTGGGGATGGAAAATATTTTCCAATTTTTCCATTTCATGAGGTTTGGAAATTCCCACTTCAAAAATTCCGAGCTGGTGAGAATCGTTAATTTGAAGAAGAGAAAGCGGCAACCCGATTTGAGAGTTGAAGCTTTTAGGGCTTTTTACAGTTGAAAATTCATTCCAAAGACATTGATAGAGCCATTCTTTTAAAATGGTTTTTCCGTTACTGCCTGTAATTCCTACCGATTTTAGATGAGCATTTTCGAAATGATATTTGGCTAATTTTTGAAGAAATTCCACCGAATTTTCAACAATTATCCAGGTGATATTCTCAAATTGTGGGAAATGATGCTCAGAAATAATCACTTTTATACCTCTGTCAATGGCAGATTCAATGAATTTTTCACCAGAATTTTTATGAGTATTGATGGCAATGAAAGCAGTATTTTTTGTTGAATATATAATTCTGCTGTCAAAAGCAATGTTTTTAATTAATAAATTACCATCTCCAATAACTTTTGCATTGGAAATTTCTGCGATTTGATGTGCTGTATAATTCATTTATATCTTTCCCTTCATAAATTAAAATATCGGCTTCTCAATTTCTAAAGAAATACGGTTTTTACAAATATTATTTTTTGTTTAAAACTTCATCTACAAAAACTCTTCTGCTCACAGCATCGTAAGCTTCTGTTTCTCCGAGTTCTACAAGATTTTTACCCGAAGAAGTTCTCATAGAATAATTGGCAAGATTTCCTGTTCTTCTACAAATTGCATGCACTTTCGTTACATATTCTGCAGTTGCCATCAGATTGGGCATGGGTCCGAAAGGTCTTCCTAAGAAATCCATATCCAATCCTGCAATAACTACACGTATTCCGTTATTTGCCAGTTGATTGGCTACATCTACAATGCTTTCGTCGAAAAACTGAGCTTCATCTATTCCCACCACATCACAATTGGAAGCCAAAAGAAGAATTTCGTTGGGATTTTCTACCGGTGTACTCCGTATTTTGGTTTGATTATGAGAAATTACATCATCTTCGGAGTAACGCACATCAATTTTTGGTTTAAAAATCTCCACATTCTGTCCTGCCATTTCTGCTCTTCTCAGCCTCCGAATGAGCTCTTCAGTTTTTCCGGAAAACATTGAGCCACAAATAACTTCCATCCAACCGCTCTGTTTGGAATGATTAATTGTATTTTCTAAAAACATTTGTTAAATTAGCCGTAATATTTTAATATCAAAAGTAAGCAATTTTAATAAGAATCTACGATGCAGAACATTCAAGATTTAAAGGATAAAATTTTTTCCGAATCCCAGATTATCATTCAAAATCTTAACGGAATAAATAATGTAGACGAACTGATTTCTAAGCATGGTCTTGCAGACGATCTTGCAGAAAAGATTTCTTTTTTAAAACTTCTCAATAAAAATCTGGAAAATTTTGGCAATATTCCGGCTTTTCAACAGCAAAATTACTTCAATCCTAATGAAGAACTGGAAGAAGAGGCTATTTTCAACAATGAGCTGAACGAAATAGGCAGCAATTATTCGGAAGAAGAAGTTCATTCCGAACCAAAAGAAGAGCAGGCAATTTTCAATCATCAGATTAATGAAATTATTGAAAGCGATCTTCATGAAGAACTTGTAAATTTTGTTGAAGAGAATGCTCCGGAAGAAGTACCGAATTTTGTATCCGATGAAATTTCTGATCATTTGGAGGAAGAAGCAGCATTCAATAATGAACTTAATGAGATTGATGAAGAGGAAGATTTGAGCAGCAATCCTTTGCTTAGCTTTGTAGATGAAGAAAGAATTCTTGCAGATTCTGAACCCGAAAATGATTTTACAGAAGAAACAGTTATAGAAAATAAGCAAGAAGAAGAAATTGTTCATGATAATTTTACTGAACTTGATGAAGAAGAAGAAAATTCATTAGAAATAGATTTTTCGGATGATAATTACAAAGAGGAAGATATTTTAGTGGAGGAAAGTCAGGAACATTACAGTTCCGACGCTGCAAAACTTAATCAGGAAGAAATTATTTCGGAAAATTCTAATGTAGAAACTATTTTAGATGAAATTAAGAAAGATGTTGATAATGAAGAATATCCATCTTCTGAAAAAGGAAAAATAGTGGATATTGAAAGACCAGTTTCAGAAACTCTGCACGAAACTCCACCTTCAGACCAAAATTTCGAAAATACTGAAGCAGATAAAAAAGAACATAAGATAAAACTTGCCAATATAAGAGGTCTGAAAACTATACAGACACTTTTTGATGATGATCCGCTCGAAAGAGATGTTGTGCACGAAAAAGTAGAAATTCCTACCGTGAAAGAAGATACAGGAAGTTTAATTAAAACAAATATTCCTACAGATTTCATGGAAGCTGAAAAACCGAGACAAGAATTCAGACTAGATCTCAACGATCGTCTTGCTTTTACCAAAACACTTTTTGGAGGAAGCCAAACCGACTTAAATAATGCTATTTCTGAGCTTAACAGATGTAAGAATATTGAAGAAGCCAAAGAATATCTCAGCGATCTTTATTACGATAAAAAATGGGATAAGGTGGATGAATATGCACAGAGACTTTGGTTGTTGGTAGAAAATAAATTTATGTAGTTTTGAGCGGAATACTGTATTTTGTTCCCACTCCGGTTGGGAATTTAGAAGATATGACTTTCAGAGCCATCAGAATTCTGAAAGAGGTAGATTATATTCTCTGTGAAGATACCCGCACTTCGGGAATTTTACTGAAGCATTTTGAAATAGCTAAACCTCTGAAATCGTATCATTTACATAATGAACATCAGGCTACAGAAAAAGTAATTTCTGATCTTGAAAACGGACAGAATATAGCAATTATTACCGACGCCGGAACACCGGGGATTTCAGATCCGGGTTATCTTTTGGCTAAAGCGGGTTCAGACCATAATATCGAAATGATTTGTCTGCCCGGAGCGACTGCTTTTGTTCCTGCACTTGTGGTTTCGGGATTGCCCAATCACGATTTTTATTTTGCAGGATTTCTTCCTCAAAAAAAAGGTAGACAGACGAAACTAAAGCAATTGGCAGAAGAAAAAAAGACTATTGTTCTTTATGAAAGTCCTCACAAAATCAATACAACCTTAGAGCAGATTAAAGAATTTTTTGGAGAAGAAACAAGAGTGAGTCTGAGTAGAGAAATTTCTAAAAAATTTGAAGAAACCAAACGTGGGACAATCAATGAGTTAATAGATTTTTCTAAAAGTAAAACTTTAAAAGGAGAGATTGTTCTGATTGTGAATAATTCTTAAAGTATTATTTTTGCCATAATAAATTTAGAAACATTATTAAAAATATATGGGGTTATTAGAAGGTAAAGTTGCCATTATTACAGGAGCAACGCGAGGAATTGGAAAAGGTATTGCTGAAGTTTTTGCAAAAGAAGGTGCAAAAATAGCATTTACTTATGCCGGTTCTGTTGATAAAGCAAACGAATTAGAATCAGAATTAAGTAAGATTACAGAAATAAAAGGTTACCAGTCTGATGCATCCGATTATGATGCTGCCCAAAAACTTGTAGACGAAGTTATGGCACAGTTCGGGAAAATAGATATTTTAGTGAATAATGCAGGTATTACAAGAGATAATCTGTTAATGAGAATGTCTAAAGAAGATTGGGATACAATTATTAAAGTTAATTTAGATTCAGTTTTCAATTTGACAAAAGCGGTAATTAAACCGATGATGAAGGCAAAATCCGGATCAATTATCAATATGACTTCTGTTGTGGGCGTGAAAGGTAATGCAGGACAAGCTAATTATGCAGCTTCCAAAGCCGGAGTAATTGGTTTTTCAAAATCTATTGCTCTAGAATTAGGTTCTAGAAACATTAGATGTAATGCCATCGCACCAGGTTTTATAGAAACTGAAATGACTGCAGCTTTAGATGAAAAAACAGTACAAGGTTGGAGAGACGGAATTCCTTTGAAAAGAGGAGGTCAGCCAGAAGATGTGGCAAATGCATGTGTATTTTTAGGAAGTGAAATGTCTTCATACATTTCCGGGCAAGTGCTGAATGTTGATGGAGGAATGTTGACTTAAGTAATCGATAAATTGAAATTCATTAAATAAAATGATATTCTAAATTACTCGAAATAAATAACTTTTTGTAAATGAAAAATACCGCGAATGCGGTATTTTTTTTTGTGTTCAGCTTTTCTATTTTTGCTCCAAATAACCATAGATTTTATCATCAATTCTACTCTCCAATTTATCTAAGTATTTAATTTTAGATTAGTTATTGGCGTTAGAATAAAACATAAAACAATTAAAAAAACTAATAACCATGAGAAACACAGCTATTATTGTAGTGTTTTTTCTTGTTTCTTTTATAAAAGGACAAGAAGAACAAAAAGATTTAAAATATAGGAGAATTTCCTTGTATACTGTAATGATAGACAAGCCCGACTTGCCATACGGTAATGAAATAAAAAGGAATTTTGAATCCAGCCCTATACCAGACAAATTTAACGATCACAACTTAGGTAAACGTGTTTACAATTTAGGAGAATTGCCTTCCAAAGACCAATTGGGAAATGAAGATTTATTAAATGCAATTGCTCGCGATATGGTGGCAAAATGGTTTAATAGATCAGCTAAAGGTGGATTTAATATGAATTTGGTAAAAGAAAGAGGGAGTTATGATGCTTCCGCTTTAGATGTTGCAACTGCAAAAGCTAGCCAAAGAGGTTTAGATTTATTATCCGATGCAGGAGAAGAGTTAATAGGAAAAACGTTTGTTCTTATCAATGAATTTCGTTATACAAATAAAGAAGAGGTTGCCAAAAAAGCAAATAGCTGGCTAAATATAGCAGGAGCTATTGGCGATTATGCGGGAGTATCTAACGCTTCTACAGTAACATCATTGGTAGGTACAGGAGCTACAATTGCAGGAAAAGGATATATTGTAAAAACTAATGCTCACCTGTACCAACTTGTTTGGGATGAAGAAACAGCAGCAAAGTTTTACAACGATTATTGGGCAGATGATAAAACCATAACCAAAGAAAAGAAAAAAGCATTTGACGAATGCAAAATATTCAAATTAAAATATATCGGGACAGATAATTCTTGGGCAGATGTGCAATCTACTGTTTTTACCAACAAAAAAGAGGAACAACTTGTAGAAAGAGCCACAATAAAATCTATCGATAATGTAATTGTAAAATTACAAAAAAACCATGATGAATTTAAGACAAAAACGCCTATTTATACAGTAGATCCTATCTCGGCAAAGATTGGTCTTAAAGAAGGATTAAGTAAAAAATCTGTTTTTGATGTTATAGAACAACAAATTGACGAAAACGGGAAAACAAAGTACGTACAAGTAGGTACAGTAAAGGTTGACACTAATTATCCAATTTGGGATAACCAATATGGTGCATCAGAAGATAATCCAGACAGCTCAGCAGACAGAACTTATTTTAAGAAAGTTAGAGGAAAAGATTTTTTCCCTGGGATGTTATTGGTACAGAGAAAAGGTAAATAATTAAAATACAGATAGAAAAATGCAAAAAGTAATAATTGTTTTTACTCTTATAATCTCGAACATTTTTTTTGGACAAGCAAGAAAGAAAGCCGAAAGAGATACAGAACAGTGGAGATATGAAGTGGAGTGCGCAGGTACAGGTGCAGAAGGAACTTATTTGGTGAAAGTTTGGTCTTATTCTAAAAGAGGAAATGTAGCGATAGAACAAGCGAAAAAAAATGCTGTACATGGGGTAGTTTTTAAAGGATTTGTTGGTAATGGTAGAGATTGTATCACCCAAAAAGCTTTAGCTACCAATCCAAATATTGAAGTGGAACAAAAAGCCTATTTTGATAATTTTTTCGAAGATGGAGGAAAATATATAAAATATGTGAATGTATCTTCTGATGGTAATATTGATGCAAAAGATAGAATGAAAGTAGGAAGAGAATATAAGATTGGTATTGTGGTATCTGTAATGAAAGATGCTTTGAGAAAAGATTTGGAGTCTGCAGGTGTAATAAGAGGTTTATCTTCTGGATTTTAAAAAACGGAAACATGAAAAAGCAAATTTTGAATATTTTTTATACGGCTTTAATGGTATTTTTTACCCTTAATCTAAATGCTCAGGCAAAAAAACCTACCATTATGGTTGTACCCAGCGACAATTGGTGTGAGCAATACGGGTTCATGGAGTCTTTTAAAAATCAGGGGAGTATAGATAAAATACCAAACTATAAAAGAGCGTTACAGGAAAATACCGAGTTGTTATTAGTAATTAGTAAAATAAACTCTTTAATGGCAGACAGAGGTTTTCCATTAGTAGATTTGGAAACAGCAGTAAAAAACATTAGTTCAGAAAGTGCTGAAGATGCTGTTCTTACCTCAAAATCTGGAGCTTCAGTTTCAGAATCACCAATTGATCGATTACGAAAAGTTGCAAAGGCAGATATTATTATGCAGATTACCTGGAAAGTAAATACTACAGGGCCAAAAAAATCTATAACATATATTCTAAGAGGATTAGATAATTATTCTAATAAACAAATTGCAAGTTCAGAAGGAACCGGAGCTTCTTCCTTTTCCTCAGAATTACCTGTTCTTTTAGAAGAAGCAGTCGTGAGTAATATTGATGTTTTTAATTCGAAATTGCAAAGCCATTTTGATGATATGTTTGCCAATGGAAGAGAAGTTGTACTCAAAATAAAAAAATTCGACTCTTGGAACAACGATCTAGAAACAGAATATGAAGGAAAAGAGCTGGGAACTATTTTAGAGGAATGGGTTAGCGATAATTCTGTTAAGTCTAGATTCAGTACCGAAACGGCAACCGATAATCAAATGGTATTTACACAAGTAAGAATTCCAATGTTTGATGATAAGGGAAAAGCACTAGATGCGAGAAAACATTTTAGAAAACTTCAAGATTTCTTAAAAGCAGCACCTTTTAATATTACAAGTAAACTTGTTATGAAAGGTCTAGGAGAAGTTACAATTATTTTAGGTGAAAAATAATAAATATTAAAATTGAATTTTATGAAAAATACACTAAATATTTGTTTTGTTTTATTGATTTTATCAGGAATTTCAAACTTGAATTATGCTCAAGCTTCAAAAAGCCCAGAATATTTTCCTTTATCTGTTTATATAGACCCTGAAGTTACAGAACAAAATAATGAAGCTTATACCGTATTAGAGAATAAACTAAAACAAATTGTTTCTTCTAACGGTATTACCAATTCATCATCAAGATTTGTTCTAACAGCCAATTCGAATATTCTAACAAAAGATGTTTTGGGAACCGCACCATCTACATTTGCATACACTTTAGGGATAAACTTTATAATTGGTGATGGAGTAGAGGGCAATAAATTTGCAACAAAATCAGTAACTGTTAAAGGAGTTGGGTCTAATGAAACAAAAGCCATTATCAATGCATTTAAAAATATTAAATTCAATGAGGCAGAATTTCAAAGTTTTGTAGCAAATGGTAAAAAGCAGATAATCAATTATTATAATAATAGATGCAGCTCCGTTTTAAAAGAAGCAAAAATGCTGGAAAATCAAAGTCAGTTTGATGAAGCACTTTATATGCTTACAGGAATTCCCGAATCTTCAAGCTGTTACGACAAAGCATTAGCTTCAGTAGACCAAATGTATAGGAATAAAATTAATGGTGAATGTAAAATTAAACTTGCAGATGCACAAAATTATTGGAATTCTAACCCTACATCCGACGGAGCAAATGTTGTTGCAGAAATTTTATCAGGAATAGATCCCAGAGCAACTTGCTTTAAAGAAGTGAGTGCTTTTGCAAATAAAGTAGGTAAAAGAGTGATAGAAATAGATGGGCGTGAGTGGAAATTTAAGGTAGATAAAGAAATTGGCCTCGAAAAAGACAGACTGAAATCTATAAGAGATATAGGAGTTGCCTATGGACAAGGACAGGCTAAAAATGTTAATTACATTTATAAAACATCTGGATGGTAAGATGATGAAATTGAGAATGAGGAAAGAAACGGAATATAAAGTTCTGTAAATTATAATGGTCGGATTATTTCCGACCATTTTTGTTGTCATTTATTACTAATATGCCTTAAAATAAGTTATCAAATAGTCTCTTGAAATTTTTTTGATGGCAATTATTTTTACTCAATACAAATTGAGATGGGAACGGCTATTTCTTAATTTTTAAAACAGCTTAAACAAATATTAGTTTATAAATTTGAACTTCAAATTATAATAAATAATGAAAGTAGCCTTATTTATTCCCTGTTATATAGATCTAATTTATCCTAATGTAGGCATTGCCACTTTGGAGTTGTTAGAGAAATTGGGTGTAGAAGTAATAGTACCACTTCAGCAAACATGTTGCGGACAGCCAATGGCCAACGAGGGAGACCAAAAGCATTCTGTGAGAACAGAAACCCAGTTTTGTGAAAATTTTAAAGACCTCGATTTCGATTATATTGTTGGGCCGGCAGGCAGTTGCGTAAAGCACGTTAAATTTCATATGGATGCCATTCCTCAGACCGATACCGTAACGCAAATACGTCACAAAACCATAGAACTGGTAGAGTTTATCCACGATGTTCTCAAAGTCAAAGATTTTCCGTGGGCAGATTTTCCGCATACCGTTGCTATCCACAACTCCTGCAGCTCTATCCGTGGGCTCCACGTAGCATCCCGTTTTGAGTGGCAAGAGCCTTACTTCAACAAAACTGAAGATCTTTTGAAACAAGTGTCCGGCGTTAAAATAGAAACCATAGACCGACCAGAAGAATGTTGCGGTTTTGGCGGTACGTTTTGTGTAACCGACGAAGCCGTGAGTGCCAAAATGGGTCAGGATAAAGTTGCAGATTATACCAAACATGAGGTAGAATATGTGGTTTCGCCAGATATGTCTTGTCTGATGCATCAGGAAGGGATTGCAAAACGAGAAAAATCGAATCTTAAGTTTGTACACATTGCTCAGGTTCTTAATAACGGACCTTTTTAATTAAATCAACAATGGGAAGAATTAATATAGAAGATAACGCACGCAAATTCATCAAGCAGGATGATATACACGAAGCGGCGCACGATAAAAATCTTTGGAATGCCGTGATGAAACGGGGCAAAGTGGCATCCGAAATCCCGGAGTGGGAAGAGCTAAGAAATCTGGCCTCACAAATCAAAGAACATACACTTACGCATCTCGATCATTATATTGATGAGTTTGTGACGAAGGCAGAAGAAAATGGCATCAAAGTTCATTTTGCCAAGGATGCCGATGAGCATAATGCCATTGTGTATGATATTCTGAATTCTCATGATGTAAAACGCATCATCAAAAGCAAATCGATGCTGCAGGAAGAATGTGGCATGACGCCCTTCCTCGAGAAAAAAGGAATCGATGTTCTGGAGACCGATTTGGGCGAAAGGATTCAGCAGCTTTCCAACGAAAGACCAAGTCATATTGTGATGCCGGCTATCCAGAAAACAACCGATGACATTGCCAAACTATTTGCAGAAAAGATAGGAACAGATCCCAATGATAATGACGAAAACTCTCTTACCGAAGCGATGCGGAATAATGCCAGACCAAAGTTTCTTGTCGCTGATGCAGGGATGACCGGTGCCAATTTCGCCATTGCAGAGACAGGTAGTTTTGTCGTTTGTACCAACGAGGGAAATGCCGACCTTACCGCAAGCATTCCGCCGTTGCATATTGCCAGTATCGGTATAGAGAAAATTCTGCCGAAGAAAGAAGATTTGGGTGTGTTTATCAGACTATTATCAAGAAGCGCTTTGGGAACACCCGCCACACAATACACTTCGCATTTTTCGGGACCGAGAAAAGGGACAGAAATGCATGTGGTTTTAACAGATAACGGACGTAGCAAAAGGCTTTCTTTAGACAAGTTTTGGGAGTCTCTAAAATGCATTAGATGTGGTGCTTGTATGAATGTTTGCCCTGTTTACAGACGTAGCGGAGGCTTATCTTATGGCGCAACATATTCCGGGCCAATCGGGATCATTTTGGATCCTACATTCGATATGGATATGTATTCTGAGTTGCCATTCCACTCTTCGCTTTGTGGTTCTTGTACCGAGATTTGTCCGGTTCATATCAATATTTCTGATCAGATTCTGGAATGGCGAAAAGTAATGATGGAAAACAAAAAAACACCATTCGGAAGAAGATTGGCATTTGCCGCAGCCGACCGTTTGTTGGGTAGCCCAAAAGCTTTTGAGAAAATGGAAAAAACAGCATTTAACATGCTTAATATTTTACCAAAATCTTTATTAGAAAACAGCACGTTAGATCCTTGGGTAGAAGACAGAGAACTGCCGGAGGTAAAGAAAGAAACTTTTAGAGATTGGTATAAGAAAAACAGATCAAAAAATGACTAAAGAAGAGTTGCTAAATAGCGTAAAGGAGAATCTTGCCAACAGAGAAAAAGTGGATTATCCTTTTGTTCCGGATTTCAAAAAAGCCGATGTTAAACTAAAAGAGCTGTTCGAAAAAAATGCAAAATTGGCGGCAGTCGATTATTATGATATCAGTTCTGTTGCAGAAGCTCAGGAAATTATGCGAAATAAACTTCCTGATGCCAAGGTGATATGCTCTGCAACACAAGAGTGGCAAGGTAACAAAGATATTAATGTGCAAAAACCTGCAGATCTTAATGATGTAGATTTGGGTATCTTCCGAGCAGAATTTGGTGTGGCAGAGATGGGAATGGTTTGGATAACCGAAAAATCTTTGGTCACAGATTCTATGGGATTTTTGTCTCAACATTTGGCAGTTTTGCTAGATACGGATGATATTACCGAGAATATGCATACTGCTTACAAGATTGCCAATTTCCCGGATGCTCATTACGGATGCTTTATGATGGGACCTTCTGCAACGGCAGACATTGGTGCAGTATTGGTTCGTGGTGCGCAGGGTGCGAGGACATTAACGCTTTTCTTCCTAAAAAAGCCTTAGTGTAAGGATATGATTATCAATCAAAAAGAATATAAAAATGTATTGCTCGTTTTTGCCTTAGAGTCAGAAGCGGGCAAAGCATTTGATGATTTTAACAAGCTATTTGTAGGCATAGGAAAAGTAAATGCTGCCTATCATTTGACGAAAGCCATTGTAGATAACAAACCCGATTTGATTATCAATCTTGGGACAGCAGGAAGCACCAAATTTGATAGAGGAAGCGTGGTAAATTGCACCCAGTTTATCCAAAGAGATATGGATGTTCGGGCTTTGGGTTTTCAGAAGTTTGAAACACCTTTTTCCGATGATCCAGTGATATTGGATTATGGTTTAACCATAGAACATTTACCAAAAGGGATTTGCGGTTCGGGCGATCAATTCGAAATAGAGCATACCAACCCAGAATATAATGTTATTGATATGGAAGCGTTTGCGCTTGCAAAGATTTCGGCTTCGGAATCGATTGATTTTCTTTGTTTTAAATACATTTCTGATGGCGCCGATGGAAGTGCTGCCGATGACTGGACAGTAGAAGTTAAAAAAGCAGCGGTTGCGTTGAGAAGAGAGTTGGATAATTATTTTCTTGTGAATTAATATAAATCCCAAAGAGTGTTATTGTCAGCGAGATTAATTCCTACATCCTTGTTAATACTATTTAAAGTATCGAAAATTTTTAATTTTAGTATTTCATCATAATCATCATCATAAATAATAGATGCTATAATATCGTGCAATAATTCTTTACCAATAACATTGTCGGCAACAGCAACAGCAATATTTTCCATTTCTCGAATAAATTTATTCACGATATTTCCAAAACCATTCGTTTGTAAAAAGAAAGCACCTAGAGCAATTGATGTTCGCTTATTACCATCATTGAAAGCATGGAATTTATTGAAACAAAAAACTAAATGTGTGAGTTTATCTTCAAGATATGGATAATATATGTCTTGTTGGATGTGGTATAGTGGACTTTCAATATTGCCTTCATCCTTAATACCTTTATGTCCACCTGAAATATCTAAAATTTTGTCATGAATTTTGATAGCAAATTCTTTAGGGAAATAAAGTAGCATTATTATCTATCTTTTAATCTTTTAAATACATCTTTGTTCTCTTCTAAACGCCTTTCTATTGTCATACTCTGTTCTCCTAAAAATTTTTCAAAATCTTCTTCCGAAACTTCTTTTATGTAGTCCTCTAATTTTTCATGTAAGACATCTCTAAAAGCTAAATCCCGACTAGCCATTTTACTTCTAGCATCTTGTATAGAAGCATACATCATCTTTTCAGCTCTTTTGGAAAAATCATTAAATAAAGAATGTGCTTCTGTAAGAGTTAATTTTCTGCCTTTTTCATTAAAGCAATCTTCTAACTCGACTGCAAAAGCATTTTCATAGTCGGATATAATTCTTAAAATTTCTGTGTAAAAAGTAGAACGAACGCTCTGTTTAGAGTTTAAACGAAGAATTTTTTTATACTCACTCGCATTTTCTTTAAATATACTTTTATATACTTTATCAGTAAGTTGAGAATACTTAAAATTATTCTTTTCAATATAATGATCAATAGCATTTGTAAATTTAGTTCTATAATCAAATTCATCCATAGCAACAAAAAGATATTGTTCTTCTCTTTGATTGATAAATTTTGTATGACCTTGCATTTTTTCATTTAAAACATCTATAACAATGTCCAAAATGAGTGATCGAATTTGCCTAGCTCTCTCAGAATCAGTTAATAACATTCCAAAGTTCAATAAAGCTTTAAATGTAAAAACACCTAAAGATGGAGCTTTATTTAATTCTTCTTTGTAATGAGGATTAATTATTTTGATAAATTCTTCTTTAAATATCTTTAATCGATTTCCAGTAAGAACTTCGTATCCATTTGAAATAATTTCGTCTTCGTTATTTGCTAAAACCCTTTCAATAGTTCTAACGTCAACTTCAAAAAATTCTGAAAGCTGCTGTTTTGTATAACGGAATTTTTTTTCAAGAAGAACTCCAGGAAAGCTTACCGCCTTATATATTTCAGGGATTGCTATATTATTATTTAATACATTTTTTCTTTCAACAGGAGAATTTGTTAAGTCTCTTTTCATATTATTTAGTTTGATGTCTCCGACATCAATGTCGGAGACACACCCTTTTTATTCTTTAATTGTCTGATAATCAACTCTTTAATTAGAGTGGTTTTGATTTATAAAAATACAATAATTATATTTTTAAATGACTGAAAATTAAGGTGTTATTATAGAGCATTCATAAACTTTATCCACCAAAAACCTGATTTTCCTGCTCCTGAACACGGATAAAAGTTGTTCTTTTAGAAAGCTCTTTCAGTTTAGAAGCACCAACGTAAGTACAAGTAGAACGCACGCCGCCCAAAATATCTTTTACAGTCTCTGTCACCGGACCTTTGTAAGGGACTTTCACGGTTTTTCCTTCCGAGGCGCGGTATTCTGCAACACCGCCAGCGTGTTTATCCATCGCAGTTTGAGAGCTCATTCCGTAGAAAAGTCTGTAGGTTTTTCCGTTTTCTGTGATGAGTTCGCCACCACTTTCGTCGTGTCCGGCAAACATACCGCCGAGCATCACAAAATCGGCACCGCCACCAAAGGCTTTTGCCACATCTCCGGGAACTTTGCAGCCGCCATCACCAATGATTTGACCGCCAAGACCGTGCGCTGCATCGGCACATTCTATAATGGCGGAAAGTTGCGGATAGCCGACACCCGTTTTTACACGCGTGGTGCAAACAGAGCCAGGACCAATCCCCACTTTGATGATGTCGGCACCTGCCAAAAGTAATTCTTCTACCATTTCGCCGGTTACCACGTTGCCCGCCATAATGATTTTATCAGGAAAATTCTGACGTGCTTTTTTCACAAACGCTACAAAATGCTCGGAATAGCCATTGGCAACATCAATGCAGAGAAATTCTATTTTTGGGTTGGCTTGCAAGATGGTTTTAATTTTTTCTTCATCGGCCTTTCCTGTGCCTGTACTTAGCGCAATATACTGGTAGAAGTCATCGGGTTTATCTTTCAGAAAATCAGACCATTCCTGAACGCTATAATGTTTATGAACCGCGGTGATAATCTTGTCTTTATAGAGTGCTTCAGCCATCTCAAAAGTACCAACTGTGTCCATGTTGGCTGCAATCAGCGGTGTGCCGCTCCATTTTTTTTGGGTATGAAGAAACGTAAATTCTCTTTCTATCGTCACTTCTGAGCGGGATTTGAGTGTTGATCGTTTTGGACGAAACATCACGTCTTTGAATCCTAATTTAATTTCGTTTTCTATTCGCATATACCAAAATTAGCATTTATTTTTTTGAATATTGGTGATTATGAGAACTGATTTTGACTTGAATAATATGAATAAAATAACCCGTAGTGCATTATAGAAAAGGTTGCTCAAGTAACTAAAAATTAGTATATTGTATTGACTACCAATCAAATACAATTATGAGCAACCTTGAAGCA
>NZ_JADQBD010000030.1:0-33616 GCF_017808115.1 Chryseobacterium sp. RR2-3-20
AATTAATGTTTTCAAAGTGAATGATAAATTTACCATATTCTAAATAAAATTTATTTAATTCACTCATTGTGCGGTTTTTTGGATAAAATTGCAGGTAACTCCCAAATATACGAAAGTTTTAGAAATTAACAAGAAAAAGTTATATTTTATTAAAGCTTTGTTAGAGAGATAATTAAATGTAATTTTTATATTTGTTATACAAAATACGCAATTCGTATTTTGTATAACTTATGGAAGGTTCTTCAACTGATTTTCATACTGACTTTTTTCAAACTGAATTGGGAAGTCACAAAGATAAAAAAGTGATATGGGTGAAATTTGAGAAAAATTTTAACCTTATCAGAATTCTCAAGCAAACCACAAAATCTTTTTGGAGTAATTCTCAAAAATGCTGGTATGTTGCCGATAATAATTTTAACAGAAGTCTGTTCGGAATTGAAAAACAAGTTATCGGGAAAGATGTTTTGATGAAAATTGGCACTATTAATTTACCTGAACTAAAACGTTTTCAGGAACATATTATTCTTAAAGGTTACAGCCAAAATACGCTAAAAACCTATACTGTAGAATTTGCACAACTGCTTTATATCCTTAAAGATTTCCCTGTTCAGAGTCTGTCTGTAGAAAAAATAAGGAGTTATTTGTTGTATTGCCATCAGACTTTAGAATTGTCAGAAAATCAAATTCATAGCAGAATGAATGCTCTGAAATTTTATTTCGAAAAAGTTTTGCGAAGAGAAAAAATGCTTTTGGAAATTCCAAGGCCTAAAAAGAAACAAATTTTGCCAAAATATCTGGATCAGGAAGACATCAAAAATATTTTGAAAGTTACCGAAAATCCAAAACATCGACTTGTCATTAAGCTTTGTTACGGAATGGGACTTCGTGTAAGCGAAATCGTCAATTTAAAAGTTGAGGATATAAGCAGTAGTAAAAAACGGGTTTTTATCGAAAATTCTAAAGGTAAAAAAGATCGTTACGTAAATCTTCCGGATAGTGTTTTAGATGATTTAAAAGTTTATCAAGAAGAATTTAAGCCTCAAAAATATCTTTTTGAAGGACAATACGGAGGTCAGTACACCATAAGAAGTGTACAGCAGATTTTCAAAACTGCAATGAAAAAAGCTAAAATTAATAAAACGGTAGGTATACATGCACTAAGACACAGTTACGCAACTCATCTACTAGAATTTGGTACTGATATTTCTCTAATTCAAAAACTGTTAGGACATAATGATATCAAAACCACTCTTATTTACACCCATGTAGCTAAATCTGTTAAGAATGTACAGTCTCCATTAGATAAAATTTAATACTATCGTTTTTTTTTTTTTTTTTAAAGTTGTTGATAATTAGCAATAAAACCATTTTCAAACGTTTACAAACGTATTTAAATGTTTTACTACCGATTAATTTTTTTCAATCTCGCAATCTTTGCAACAGAGATTAGAGAAAACAGTGAACGTCTCTTATCTGAGTTTAATAATTTAAAAAAATAAAGTTATGTCACTAAGAAACAAAGTAACATTAATTGGTTACACAGGAAAAGAGGTTGAAATGATTAACTTCGAAAATGGAGGAATAAAAGCTTCGGTATCATTGGCTACTAACGATCATTATACCAATGCAAAAGGCGAAAAAGTAGAAGAAACTCAATGGCACAGTTTGGTTGCGTATGGGAAAACAGCCGAAATTTTTCAGAAATATGTTCCTAAAGGAAAAGAAATCGCTATTGAAGGTAAAATTACCTACAGATCTTACGAAGATAAAGACGGTACAAAAAGATATATTACCGAGATAAGAGTAGAAGAACTGCTTCTTTTAGGGAGTAAATAATCTATGAACTTTAAAATCATAATAACATGAAAATTAAAGTTTTAAAAATCCGAATTGATGATGAGCATCTGTTGGAAGATCAAAAAATAGTTGATATTTTTTTGAAATCTCATGAAATTATTAAAGCTGAAACCGCATTCGTTCAGAATGAGCAGTTCTGGTCTGTTTTGATCTACTTTAATAATTTGGAAGATGTTACCAAAACAACAATAAAAGAGCCTAAAAGTTTGAAATATTCCGCAGAAAATGAAGACTTAAACAACGATGAAATAGAAATTTTGGAAGCTTTGAAGCTTTGGAGATCCGAAAAAGCAAAAGAACAGAATCTTCCCACTTATTTTAGTGCAACCAATAAAGAATTAATTTCTGTAGCAAAATACAAACCGGCAAAGAAAGAAGAGCTTTTAGACATTAAAGGTTTCGGAAAACATAAGATTGAAAATTATGGCGAAGAAATTTTGGAAATTTTAGACAGCGTTTAATCATCAAAAAATTTACTTGTGAAGTTTTTATTGATTTAAAAGTCCCTGCGATTGCTTATTTTTGCAGTTAATAATAATCAATCATTTATAAAAAATGAAGCCAGGTTTAGCAAAAGGAACCAGAGATTTTACATCGCTGGAAGTTTCAAGAAGAAAATACATCATCAATATACTACAGAAAAATTTCGAGCTCTTTGGTTTTCAGCCTTTGGAAACACCAAGTTTCGAAAATCTTTCAACACTCACCGGGAAATATGGCGAAGAAGGAGATCGTCTTATTTTTAAGATTCTGAATTCAAGCATTAATGAGGCTAAAGATGATAAAAAAACGCAAATGCTTAATGATTTTCAAAGAGCGTTAGAAAAACCTTTCAGCTCTGAAAATCTTACCGATAAAGCTCTTCGTTACGACTTAACAGTACCTTTTGCAAGATTTGTCGCCATGAATCATGGGAAATTAACATTTCCATATAAACGTTACCAAATTCAACCGGTTTGGAGAGCAGACCGACCTCAAAAAGGCAGATTCAGAGAATTTTACCAATGCGATGCAGATGTTGTAGGAAGCGAAAGTCTTTTGCAGGAAGTAGATTTGGTACAATTATATCTAAAATCTTTTGCTGAACTAAAAGTTTCAGTGACAATTCATATCAACAACAGAAAAATCCTTTCAGGATTAGCAGAATATGCAGGAATTACCGACAAACTAATCGATTTTACTGTAGCTCTAGATAAATTAGATAAAATTGGTAAAGAAGGAGTGGTAAAAGAACTTTTAGAAAGAGGAATTGCTCAGGATTCTATTAATAAACTGGATTTCCTTTTTAATCAATCTGATGATGCTTTAGAAAATCTTCTTCAGTTGAAAGAAAAATTTGCAGGCAATGAAATTGGCTTAAAAGGTGTTGAAGAACTAGAATTTGTTATTACCCAATCTTTAAATATTGGTGTTGATATTCAGAATCTTGTTTTTGATATTACTTTAGCTCGTGGTTTAGATTATTACACGGGAGCAATTTTTGAAGTGAAAGCAGACGAAGCACAAATGGGTTCTATCGGCGGAGGTGGAAGATATGATAATCTTACTGAAGTTTTCGGGGTGAAAAACGTTCCGGGAATTGGGATTTCTTTCGGTCTTGACAGGATTTATTTGGTAATGGAAGAACTGAACCTTTTCCCTGAAGAAGCCACATCTAATGTTGAATATCTCTTTGCAAATTTTGGTGGTGAAGAAACTATTGAAGCTTTAAAATTGATTATTCAGTTGAGAGAAAAAGGAATTTCTGCTGAACTTTATCCTGAAAATGCAAAAATCAACAAACAATTCACTTACGCTGAAAAGAAAGGCATAAAAAATCTTGTTTTTTTAGGCGAAGAGGAAATTAAAAACAGAACGGTAACTTTTAAAAACCTTGAAATTGGTGAACAAAAGACAGTTTCTCTTGATGAGTTTTTAGGTTAAATTCTAAAATAAAAAATATAAATGTAATCGCTTTTCTTAGAATGAGCGATTTTTTTGTTCACTTAAAACTCAATCAGCTTTACTAAATTTTAAAAATAGGAAACTACAATCTGCACGAAGTTTGTACTCTTTTAGAAACACTAAACAAATATTGATTATGAGTAAAGACATTTTACGAAAAGAACACGAGCTGGGATTAGGTGGAGTTGCAATAGGAACTGCTTTCGAAAAACTGACGGATGAACAGTCGTTCGAAATTTTAAATAAAGCCTGGAATGAAGGAATAAGATATTACGACACTTCTCCATGGTATGGGCTTACAAAGAGTGAGAGAAGATTTGGAGAATTTTTAAAGACGAAAAAACGAGGAGATTTTGTTTTCTCTACCAAAGTGGGAAGGCTTTTTACAGAAGTTTCAGCAGACGAAGTCCCAAAAACAATGTGGAAAGATCCATTGAATTTCGATTTTGAGCATAATTATACTGCAAATGCAATTAAAAAATCTATTGATGAAAGTTTAAAAAGGACGGGTTTAACTCATATCGACATTGTGTATGTTCACGATTTATCCGAAGATCAGGTAGGAGACAGGTATGATTATTTTTTGGAACAGGCTAAAAAGGGAGCTTTTAAAGTTTTATCAGATTTAAGAGATCAAGGGATAATTAAAGCCTGGGGAATGGGTGTTAATAAAATAGAACCTATATTAGATTGTCTGGAATGTGCAGATCCAGATATTTGCTTATCTGCCACACAATATTCTATCTTGGAACATGAAGACGCTGTAGATAGATTGTTACCTGCAGTAAAAAAAGCTGGTGTAAAGTTAGTTTCCGGAGCGGGATATAATTCAGGATTTATCAACGGGAGAGATCGGTATAATTATAAAGATGTTATTCCTAAAGGAATGACAGAGAAAAGAAATCAGATTTCAGAAATTGCTTCGAAATATAATATTAGCATTGTAGATGCTGCATTACAGTTTGTTTTGTCTGCCGACGAATTTGCATCCATAATTCCCGGAGCCAGCAAACCGGAACAGGTAAAAGATAATATCAAAGCTTGGAAGAAAGAAATTCCTAAGCAATTCTGGCTCGAACTTAAAGAAAAAGGATTGGTGTATGAAAAAGCACAACTTCCTATATAATTGTAATTCTAAACCTGCTTCGATGCAGGTTTTTTTTATGTGGAACATACAAATAAGTTTATAAATTTCTTATTTTTACAAGAAAAGTAAAAATGGAAGATTACCTTGAAATAAACAGAAAATCATGGAATGCAAAGGTGGATGCACATCTTCAGTCAGATTTTTATTTTGTGGAAGAATTTTTAAATGGGCGTACCTCTTTAAACTCCATAGAATTAGAACTGTTGGGGAATATTGAAGGTAAATCTATTCTTCATCTTCAGTGTCATTTTGGTCAGGATTCAATATCACTTTCAAGAATGGGAGCGAACGTTACAGCGGTAGATCTTTCGGATAAAGCAATCGAAGGCGAGAAGAATCTTGCTGAAAAGTGTAACCAAAAAGTAGAATTTATTTGCTCGGATATTTATGATCTACCGAATGTTTTAGATAAGAAATTCGACATTGTATTTACAAGCTATGGAACAATAGGTTGGCTTCCTGATCTTGAAAAATGGGCAAAAGTTGTAAGTAAATATATAAAGCCGGGCGGCGAATTTATTATGGCAGAATTTCATCCTGTGGTTTGGATGTATGATGATGATTTTGAAAATGTTTCTTATAACTATTTCAACGAAAAGCCCATTGCTGAAACATACGAAGGAACTTATGCAGATTTTTCAGCCGATATTGTACAGGATTATGTAATGTGGAATCATTCTCTTTCTGAAGTTTTTCATAATTTAATTAACGAAAATTTGGAAATTCAAATCTTTAAAGAGTTAGACTGGTCGCCTTATCCATGTTTTAAACATATAGAAGAATTTGAAAAAGGCAAATGGCGAACAATAAAATTTGGGAATAAAATCCCAATGGTATATGCCCTAAAAGCACAAAAAAAGTCATCGAATTGATGACTTTTTCTGTATATATGAATTTTTTGAATAATATATATATCGTAGATTTTAAATGTTTGAAGCTGTATCTTCTACTTTAGTTTTTGCTTCATCAAATTTGTTCTGTGCCTGAGAAACAACATCATTGGCTTTGTCTTTTAGATCATTACCCCATTTGTTGATGTTATCTTTTGCATTATTAATCTTATCTTTCACCGCTTGTTGTTGTTCTGGAGTAGATTTTTTGTATTTCCAATACGCTAAAGCACCTAATCCTAATAAAGCTAAAAGTCCGTTTGTTTTATTTCCCATGATTTCTGATTTTTTAATTGTTATTTTTAAATTTATTAATAATAACTATGTAAAATGTGTGCCAAAAAACAAAAGGGTAATAATAAAAAAATGTTAATTTTATTAGAATATTTCAAACTGATTTCCATCGTAGCTTGCAAATACCATTGTAGGATAAGACTCCTGATGGTATAGATTTCCGTTTTTATCTATGGCAATGGCACCCGCAAAACCGTCAATAGTTTTTAATTCGGTAAATGTTTTATCAAAAGCTTCTTTTAAATTTAAGCCATCTGTAACTCGGGTTACTATTTTGGCAGCCGTTGCATTGCTTACAATATCTTCGCCTACACCGGTACAGCTTACGGCACAGAATTCGTTGGCGTAATTTCCTGCAACAGTGGCAGAATCTGATATTCTTCCGGGAATTTCGAAACCTTTTCCTCCTGTAGAAGTTGCCACTGCAAGTTTAAAATCTTTATCCAAAGCGACACAGCCAACTGTTCCTTTTCCTCCATTTTTTAGCTTTTCTTCATATTCTTTTCTGCGTTGAGGAATTTCTGTAGAAAAGTTTTCGAATCCGTTTTCAGAAGCGTATTTTTTGGCTCCGCTTCCGCCTAAAACTCTGTCGTCTTCTTTCATGAGTTTCTGGGCTACAAATATTGGGTTTTTTACATCTTCAATATTAATTACTCCGCTCATTTTTTGAGTAGTACCGTCCATTAAGGCTGCACTCATTCTTATAACTCCATCACTTTGAATTTGCGAACCTATTCCTGCATTAAAAAGTTCATCATCTTCCAGAAGAGATACCGCATACGCAACCGTTTCTACTGCCGAATGATTTTTTAAATATTCAAAAGACTTTTCAACAATACTTTTTAAAGAGTTTTGCTTGGCAATCTTTGTGTCTTTACTTTGGTCGCTTTCGGAGAAAAATCCTCCGTGGATGATGATTTTCATAAGAATTTTTTTGAGAGATGATGAGTAATATAGTATTTAAGCCAAGCTCAATACAATTAAAACTGAAGATTAATTAGGATAAGGAATAGCTTTATCCAGTTCAATAGGATAATAATATTTTTTTATATTTTCCTGTACGAATTTCCTCTGTTGATCCAGCTGTTCCTGACTTGTTATTTTACTTCCGTTAATAATAATTGTACCTCCATTTTTCAGGTTGTTTCTCATTTCAGAAACAGGATCATGATAATAATCGAGTTTTACCTTGTAAAATTGTTTTAAATTTACAGAAACCGGTTTTATTCCATAATGAGTTTCTAAAAAATTGCTGGTATCGAAAGTTTCATTAAGGTTTGTGCTTTTTACCAGTGAGTATTCAAAATTGTTTTTGTCGTCACTCAGTTGAAAAATTAAACCGGGAAGTCCACGAAATTTATATGGTCCTTCCTGGAATAGTATACTTGGACAAAACCAGGCGGTCCAGTTTCTGCCACCAAAATTGGTGGTTGCTTTTTGCAAAGTATATTCACCTACTTTTTTGGTGTCATTATCAATTTTCCAAATCATTTCATCTTTGGAGCTGATTACAAAGTAATCAAACATATTGTCGTGAAAGGCTTTGTTTTCAAACGTATTAATTTTCCTTAGAATGAGCTGGTCTGTTTGTGTATTTGTTTGATAATTGTGTCCCGTTTTTTTGCTTAACGAGTCATTTTTAATAAAATCATAATCATAAAACTTTACATACTCTTTGTCAATATCCAAAACCATATTTGTTTTGGGAATTTGGGAGTTAGATTTTATTTGCAACTCATAAATGAATCTATGGGTTTGCGAAAAAGATTTCACAAAAAATAGTAAAGATAGAATGAAGATAATTTTTTTCATTTTCTACTGCTAACCAAATTTCAGCGGAATTTCACCCAATTTTATGTCTGCGGAATAGGATTAAACTGCGAATTTTCTATAGTAAGAGTTTTGGTTTTAAGATCATAATGATCGTTCATAGACATTACATGTACAATAAGATTATCAATAGAAATTGGCTCTCCCAAATTAATATTGGTAAGATTGGTATCTTTAATAAATCTTCCGTCTACAATAATTACCAGTCCAGATCCTACGGCTGTCATCACATCATTATGAATAAAAAGCCCGGTATCTTCTCCTAAACCAATTCCCAAAGTTCTGGGATTATTTACAACAGCCTGAAAAAGTCTGCCAATTCTTCCTCTCTGTACAAAATGGGTATCTACAATTACATTATCTATAAGACCAAGTCCTTGCGTAGTTTTTATTTCACCTTTAAGCAAGGCTTCCGAACTGCTTCCTTGATAAATCATGTTTTCTGAAGCAGCAGCTGCACCGGCAGAAGTTCCGGAATAAATAAAATCCTGCTCCTGATATTTAAGCAAAATAGCATCGTGAAATCTTGTACCTCCAAGTATGGAAGTTAATCTCAGCTGATCTCCACCGGTAAACATCACCACATCTGCTGCATTGGCTCTTGCCACAATAGCATCAGAGTTGGCTTCTTCGCGGTTGTGGATATCAAGAATATTCACATTTTTTGCTCCCAAAAACTCGAAAGCTTTTTTATATTCTGCTCCCACAATTTGTGGAATTTGCGAAGCAGTTGTAATTACTTCTATAATAGAATTCTCTTTATTTTTAGATTCAGTAATGATTTTTCTTAAAATTCCGCGCTCGAAAAAGTTTAGATTTTTTTCTACATTCTGATCATAATCGGTTTCTGTAAAGCTGCCTTTATTCACAGCTCCGCCGATAATAATTAATTTTCCAACAGGTTTCATGGTTGCAAAATTAAAAAATTATAATTTGATGATGAAATTTATTGATGTTTTTATCGGAATGAAATTGATTTGTAACCTTTTACCGAATAAATATATTTTTTCGTAAATCTTCAAAAGAATTTAATATTTTTTTCATCTTTTGCACTATCTTTGATATGAAATGATGTTTTTATTAATGATAAGAAATTACGGAACTAAACTATGAAAATTGAAAAAATACAGGCACTTCGAGGTCCAAATATTTGGAGTATAAGAAGAAAAAAATTAATCCAGATGAGACTGGATCTTGAGGAAATGGAAAATTTCCCCACCAATAAAATTGAAGGTTTTAGAGAAAGAATAGAAGAACTTTTACCGTCCCTTATAGCCCATCGTTGTTCGGAAGGTGTAAGAGGTGGTTTTTTTCACAGAATTGAAACGGGAACTTGGATGGGACATGTGATAGAACATATTGCTCTCGAAATTCAGACTCTTGCAGGTATGGATACCGGTTTCGGAAGAACAAGAGAAACCAAAACTCCAGGTGTTTATAATGTGGTATTCGATTATATCGAAGAAAATGCAGGAATTTATGCCGCAGAACAATCTGTTGCCATTGCAGAAGCATTAATAGAAAATAAAGAATACGATATTAATGCCTGTATTCAAAAATTAAAAGAAATCCGTGAACGCGTAAGATTGGGGCCTTCTACGGGAAGTATTGTAGAGGAAGCCGTTTCGAGAAAAATTCCTTGGATTAGATTGGGTAATAATTCTTTGGTTCAGTTGGGTTATGGGGTAAATCAGGAAAGGTTTCAGGCTACAATTACCGGAAAAACAAGTTCGATTGCCGTAGATATTGCATGTAATAAAGAACTTACCAAAAGAATGCTTCATGATGCCGCAATTCCTGTTCCTATGGGAGATCTCATTATGGATGAAAGCGGTTTGAAAAATGTTGTTAAAAAGATAGGATTTCCCGTTGTGATAAAACCTTTGGATGGTAATCATGGTAAAGGTTCATCTATTAACGTAAATGATATTGAAGCAGCTTTAATAGGGTTAGAACACGCTCAGAAATATTCTAAAAAAGTTATTGTTGAAAAATATATTACTGGCTACGATTTCAGAGTTTTGGTTATTAATAATAAAATGGTAGCTGCGGCCAGAAGGGTTCCGGCACATGTTGTGGGTGATGGAGAATGTAATATTCAACAATTAATTGATAAAGAAAATGAAGATCCTAGAAGAGGATATGGGCACGAAAATGTGTTAACCGACATCAATGTAGATAAAGATACTCTAGAATTATTAGACAAACTTCATTATACATTAGAAACTGTTCCGCAAAAAGGAGAAGTAGTCTATTTAAAATCAACAGCCAATCTGTCTACAGGAGGAACATCTATAGACGTAACCGACATGGTTCATCCTGAAAATATTACAATGGCTGAAAGAATTTCGAAAATTATCGGTTTGGATGTTTGCGGAATCGATATCATGGCAGAAAATCTTACTCAACCTTTAAAAGAAAGCGGCGGAGCTATTATTGAAGTGAATGCAGCTCCTGGTTTCAGAATGCATCTTGCTCCAAGCGAGGGGCTTCCAAGGAATGTTGCGGCGCCTGTTGTAGATATGCTTTATCCGCCGGGAAAACCTTTTACAATTCCAATTATTGCGGTAACAGGAACCAATGGTAAAACAACCACAACAAGACTTATCGCACATATCGTAAAAAGCAATGGGTACAGAGTAGGATTTACAACTTCCGATGGTATTTATATTCAGAATACCATGCTCACAAAAGGAGATACAACGGGTCCTATTTCGGCTGAATTTATTTTAAAAGATCCTACCGTAGAATTTGCTGTTTTAGAAACGGCGAGAGGTGGTATTTTACGTTCTGGTCTAGGTTTTGGGCAATGTGATATTGGAGTTTTAACCAATATAAAAGAAGATCATTTGGGGATGAACGATATTCATAATCTTAAAGACCTTACCAGAGTAAAAAGAGTTGTTCTGGATAGTGTTAAGAAGAACGGATGGAGTGTAATGAATGCAGATGACGAATATTCTATGAGGATTATTAACGATTTGCCAAGTCAGGTTGCTTTATTTAGTTTGGATGAAAATAATGAATACATTAAGAAATTCGCAAAAGAAGGCAGAACAACCTGTGTTTATGAAGAAGGTTTTGTGACGATTAAAAAAGGCGATTGGAAAATAAGAATTGGCAAAGCAAAAGATTTCCCGATTACCATGGAAGGAAAAGCTAAATTTATGATTGCGAATATTCTTGCAGCAAGTTTAGCATGTTACCTGTATGGTTTTGGGATTGAAGATATTTCTAATTCTTTAAGAACATTTATCCCAAGTGCACAGCTTACTCCGGGAAGACTTAATGTTTTCAAGTTTAAAAACTTTAAGGTTCTTATAGATTTTGCACACAATCCTGCAGGATATGAAGCTATTGAAGATTATCTGAAAAATGTTGAATCTACCAAAAAAATAGGAATTATCTCTGGAGTGGGAGACCGAAGAGATGAAGATATTAAACTTTGCGGAACTATTGCCGGAAGAATGTTCGATTATATCATCATTCGCAACGAAAAACATCTTAGAGGAAGAACTGAAGAAGAAATTAACGGATTGATAATTGACGGGATTCAGGCATCCGGAAGAGATGTAAGCTACGAAATTATCCCTAAAGAAATTGAAGCTTTGAAACATGCGATGAGCATGGCAGAAGAGGGTACTTTTATTACAGCATTAAGTGATGTTATCTCTAATGCAATAGATTTGGTACAAGATTATCAGGCAAGAGAATTGCTTGAAGATGGCAAAATATAAATACAAAACGGCGGCATCGAAGATGCCGCCGTTTTTTCTGATTATTATTTCTGAGAGATTTATTCTTCAGCAAAAAATGCAGTAGAACTTCCAATCCAGATGGCATCTTTTTTATTGAAATCTACATTTACCATAGCTGCTTTCGTCATTCTTCCAAGATTTTCAATAAGAATAGGGTAGTCGTCATTTTCTCTCCAGATATACAGTAAACGGATTTCAGCTTTTGAAAATTCTCCGTTAATATCTTCAAAAATAGGTTCGTAATTTACTTTTCTCTGTAAAATATAATTTTCTTTATCCTGTATAGCATCAGTAATTTCTTTTGTGGGATTTAGATTAACTCCGCTTCCTGCAAAAGAAAATAAAGGCTTCAAAACAAAATTTTCAAGATTTTCATCTGCTGGAAATTTATGTAGGAAATAACTTTTCGGTACAAACTGATGATTCAGCATCGGTAAAAGAAATTTAGAAATTTTGAAAAACCAGTTCGGATGGGTAATCCATTTTACATCGACATCTTCACGAAAATCAAATTCAACATTAAGATTAGGTATTTTATCTAATTCGTCGAATATTACTCGGTTATAGATTCTTTTAATTTCAATTTTCTTTCCTTCATTTTCATAAAAAAGTTTTTTGCCTTCTTTTTTTACTTTGGTAAGACAAACTGTTTTTATGCCTAAAAGTTTTTCAGTTAAAACAAAATCGATTAAAGTTTTTTGTTTTTCCGGAAAAATCTCCAGTAAAATTACATTTTCAGGATTTTCTTCTCCTATAATTAATTCTGATAAATATTTTTTTAAATCTTCTGAAGTTAATTCATTTTGAAGATCCGAAAGAAAAGGATAAACTTCACAAAGGGTATCTTCGAAAACTTTTTGGAAAGCGAATAGAGAAGGAAATGCCTGAAGTTCTATCAGCTGAGGTTCTATGTTTCCGTTTTCGCTTCGGCAAATTCCAAAGTCGATTGTGAAAAAATGCGGCTGTAGAGTATCATTGGGAACTTTGCAATTCTCCGGAATAGCTTTTTCAAGGGTTCCTTCAGGTAAATTTTTAATCTGTTCGATAATGCTGTTGCTTGCATCCAGCAATTTAGCCTCAAATTCTTTAGTTAAGAATAAAGGACTTTCTGAAAGCCTGAAACTTGGCTGAATACCACTTTTTTCCATCAAAAGTCTTTGAACTTCCTCATATTTTTGCGGAGAAAATTCTTTATTAAACTGTTTTCTGTATTTGGAAATCATATTTTTTCTTCTTTTTTGTGATTTAAAAAATCGAGCAGTAATTTGCTCGATTTTTGTTTAATTTTTATTTCTTGTTCAGACTAAAATTTCATTTTTTTTTAAAATGTTTCTTTTCGCTGAATGTAAAAACCGAGGTAAAATCTGAGCCTGAGTGAGAATGATTTTATCTTCATCATTCATGCGGTCTACTGTTTCAAGATACTTTTCCATCCCGAAATTTTCGATCATGGCTTCTTTATTTTTTTCGTCTTTAAGATTTTCTATCATTCCTGCAGGATTCGCTTCAGGATGAAACTGTGTGCCAAAAATTTCATCAGAAAAACGAATAGCCATTACCGCTCTCTCCAAATTTATATGAGGTCTGAATTTTTCGATGGCAACAATCTGCATTCCGAGTTCCTCAAAACGATCCGTATCTGGTTTTATAAACTGATAAGCTCTGGAATCGACAGCATAAAAAGGATCGGGTAAATTTTTAAACAAAAACTCACTTTTACCTTCTTGCGTTTTATGTACAGGCATTACTCCGAAAGAATAGGATTTTCTTTTGCAGATATCTCCTAATTTCCAATGAATGCTTGCAAGCTGAAAAGAATGACAAATAAGGAAAAGATACTTTTTATGATCATTTTCAAGATTATGGCGATAAACAGAATCCAAAAAATCGGCAAACTTATCTTCCCATGCATGTCCTTCTCTGTGAGGATTTCCAGGTCCGCCAGATGAAATGAAAATATCAAAATCTTCGATATTGGGTATTTCATTTTTAAACCTTACATCAAAAGTTTCTATAGAAATTTCTTCTTTAGATTCGTTTTTAAAAGTTTCTGAAATCTCTTTAATATTTCTAAATCCCTGATTGACATGGTTGTTGTTCATATCCAGCAACGCAATTCTTACCTCTGTCATAACTTTAAAATTTCGGCAAAGTTATTAAAAATTTATAAAGCAGCTTGGCTATGGGTAATTCCGTACTCAGTTTCAGAAATCATGTAATCTACTACTTTCTTCAAATCTCCGGTTTCTTCGTAAATTTTAAGCTGTCGGTCTGCTCCGGTTCCGTTTTCCAGAATTTTCCAGGCATATTCTACTTCTTTTCGGCAGCCAAGATCGTCTACAACATCATCTATAAACTCCAAAAGTTCTTTCAGTAAATCAGGATAAGGTACAGATTCTTCTTTTCCGAAATCTATAAGTTTAGAATGAATTCCTTCTTTAGAAGCCCGCCATTTATTTTCATTTAAAAGCAGTCTTCTATAGCTTCTGAAACTTAAATTCTGCTGATGAAGTTTATAAATTTTAGCCACAAGACTCTGCATAATTGCTGCAAGACATACTGTTTCTTCTATTCTTAAAGGCATGTCGCAAATTCTAAACTCAATAGTAGGATAGAAAGGGTGCACTCTTAAATCCCACCAGATTTTTTTAGCATTATCAATAGTTCCTGTTTTCACAAGAAGATCAACATAACTGTCGAATTCTGAAAGAGAATTGAAAAAGCTTGGAATACCTGTTCTAGGAAATTTTACAAATACCTCTTGTCTGTAAGATTTAAAACCTGTATTTCTGCCAATCCAAAAAGGTGAGTTGGTAGACAATGCATATACGTGTGGTAAAAAATAACGCATTACATTCTGAATTCTTACTCCTTCTTCACGATTAGGAATCCCAATGTGAACATGAAGACCAAAAATTAGATTCCCTCGTGCAACATCACCCATGTCATCTACAATTTTATTATATCGCTCTCCATTGGTAATGGTATTGTGTTCCCAGTTGGAGAATGGGTGTGTTCCTCCGCCAGAAACACGAAGTCCCTGTTCATGAGCTGTTTTTATCAGGTGTCTTCTAAGATTGGTAAGTTCTTCTTTTGCTTCCTGAATGTTTTGGCATATTCCTGTTTCCATTTCAATCATAGATTCGTGCATTTCGTGCTTTAAGTTTTCGCTTAAAACAGCTTTTCCACCTTCTATAATTTTAGAAACATGAGAAATTAAATCGCGGCTTTCCACATCAATTATCTGATATTCTTCCTCGATTCCAATAGTAAATTGATGCATTTTCTTGTGTTTTTTTTAATGATAATTACTTTACAGAATCTTTCACGAATGTACCCCAAGAAATATTTGGTTTTCCGGGAACATATTCTTTAGCTTTTTCTATAGCTAATTTGGCAGCGTGTTCTACAATCCACGCAAAATTTTCTTCTCCAACAGAGTTTTTATCAGCATCCGGGGCAGGATTACAGAAGTCGATTGCATAAGGAATGCCGTCTCTTACAGCAAATTCTACGGTATTAAAGTCGTATCCTAAAGCCTTATTCATCTTTAATGTATAATCGTGGATGGTTTTTAATAATTTTTTTAAATCTTCACCTTCAGTCTGATGTGTGGTTGCATATCTAAGATGATGAGGATTTCTCGGTTCATAAGGCATTATGTGTACATATTTTTGCCCCAAACAATATACTCTGTAATAATCTTGGAATACAATTTCTTCCTGAACCATCATTACAAGCTGCTCGGTTTCGCTGAGTTTATTCCAAAGATCTTCCGGATTTTCTACTCTGTAAACACTTTTCCAACCACCGCCATCGTGAGGTTTCATATATGCCGGAAATCCTACATAATTGAAAATATAATCCCAATCGTGAGGAAATTTAAGGTTTCTGAAAGAGGTTTCTGAAGTATTTTCAGGTCTTTCGTGAGAGGGTAATAAAACGGTTTTCGGTAAAGGAATTCCCAATTTAGACATCAATGCATTATTGAAAAATTTCTCATCGGCACTCCACCAAAATGGATTGTTGATGACGTACGTTCCGTTCAGTGCTGCATTTTTCAGGTATGCTCTGTAAAAAGGAACATCCTGAGAAATTCTGTCGATAATAACTGCATATCCGTAATCTGCACCTTGTTCAAGTTTATCAATATTAACGGGTTCGGCAATAATTTCACCTCCGCCCATTTCGTTTACTTTATCTATAAATGCCCATGGAAAAGTATCTTCCATCCCAAATAAAATTCCTACTTTTTTTGCCATAATCTTATTGTTTATTTTTTGTTTTTAAATTATTAATTATTCAAAATGAGTTAAAACCCAATTTTTACTTTTATCCACAAATGGAGATCCACAGTAGGAGCATTTGTCTAATGTAGTATCATCATACGGTGCAGCACAATTCGGACATTCGTGGCTGTAAGATATTTCTAAAGGTAAAACAGCATCCTTATTTCTGGATAACGTCATGTAAAACTCTTGTGTTTCCAGCTCATTTACTTTTTGTATTGTATTGTTTGCCAATTTTACTTCAGAGTAAGTTGCTGAAATTTTAAATTTAAGATCAATAATATTTCCTTCAACAGAATAATCATCCAATGTTACAAAATTGGTATATAAACGATTGAATATGATACCATTATAACTGTTTTTCATACTGATGAGCTGCGAAAGAGTATTTTCATCTGAAAACTTGTCCAGTTTATCAATTTTTCCTCCCGAAAATACTTCCATAATCTGCATGAAGATATTGGAAGCGATGTCTTCCATCTTCTGAACTGCAAATTCTTTATCGTGAGTAAATAATGATAAAAATTTCTGATCCAGCAATACATCCTGTTCTCCTTCATAATCGTCTTCTTGTGTAATTTCGCATAAAATCCAGTCATAAGCAGCATTATTCATCAGTGTTCCGCAACTGCTGCATCTGCTTATTTCACCTAAATCATCCGATAAAATATCGCCACAATTTGGGCAATTATTACTGGTGTATAGATCTTTGCTTTCTACGTTTTGTTTTCGGATTAAAGTCCAGTATTCAACAATATTTTCTTCGTTGTAATCTTCATTGAATTTTGGATAAATCTCACTTATAAATTTGTCGCGAACCGAAAAAATAAACTCAATATCGGTAACATCATAGCCATTATCTTTTCTTAAATCGGCAACTCGGATATTTTCTATCCTAAGATTACTTAACTCGTTGCGTTGCGAAAGGGTATTCATGATAGAAATCTGGGTATGAAGTCTTTGATACATACCGTCTGACATCCATTTGCGTACATTCTTCAAATCCTTGTTTTGCCAGGCTTTTTGCATTTCGCTGAATGCAAAGGTGAGTTTCTTTTTATCTAATCCGTCCGGTAAAGGAACATCCGTATACTCATCAACAAAATTTTGATTGTTGTCTGTAAGTGTATTTCCAAACATGTTCGGAAATTTTTTCTTTAAATAGAAATAAACAACAATACAGATTACAATAAAAATGATAATTACAACAGGACTGATGGAAGAACTTCCTCCACTTCCTGAAGAATGACCGCTGTAAGAATGACCTGAAGAACTCCAACTGTTTCCACTGCTTCTAGAGCTGCTTCTCCGACTTCTACCACCACCGCCACCAAGTCTTGCGTATAAATTGGGAAGACTGTATAAAAACAGTAAAAATCCGAAATAATACTTTCTTTTCACCTCTGTATTTCTTCTTTTTTAATTATGTAAAGGTGGTGGTGTGTTGGCAAAAAGATTTTTGAGTTCATCTAAACTATTTGCTGAATCCCAATTTGCCATTCCATTTTTCCAAACCTGTGTGGTTGCAGAAAGACTTCCGTTTTGTACCAAAGGCAAGAGCTGATCTAGAGCGAAAGGACCAGTCTGCTGTCCGTTCACCGCCACAAAATATTGTGCAGAAGAAGGTAATGGTGGAGGAGCAGACTGAACTGCAGAAGATGTCTGATTCTGAGTGAAAACTCCAGCCATTGCATTTCCTACACCAATTCCTGCACCAATCCCTGCAAGTCCGCCCTCATTGGCTGCTGCAATTTCTATACTTTGTGCAGCTTTAAATTGAGAAAGTTTCTGCATATCCAATTTGTTTAATCTGGAATATTCAAAAATTTCTTTTTTAAGATCTTCCGGCATAGAAACATTTTCAATTAAAAATTTGGTAATTTCTAAACCGTAACTTGCAAATTCATCATTTAATTTTGTCTGACAAATTCCCGATAAATCTTCAAGATTGGCAGCGAATTTATCAATAGGAATACTTCCGTCTCCAATAGCGGAAGAAAATTTGGTAACGATAATGCTTTTTAACTGTCCTATAACGTCTTCGGTTTCGTAAGTGTCGTTGGTTCCTGCAATTTCTTTGATGAATTTTCCTGCATCAATAACCTTGAAAGCAAAAGTTCCGAAAGATCTCAGCTCAATCATTCCAAATCGGTCGTCATTAAGCACAATGGCATTTTTTGTCCCCCATTTCTGATCGATGAACTGTTTGGTGTTTACAAAAAATACATCTGCTTTAAAAGGACTTTCAAAACCGTATTTCCAACCTTTTAAAGTAGCCAAAATTGGCATATTCTGGGTCTGTAAAGTGTACATTCCCGGGTTGAAAACATCTGCTATTGTTCCTTCATTAAAAAAAACTGCTTGCTGCGATTCTCTTACAGTGAGTTTCGCATTCATTTTAATTTCGTTATTGAATCTCGGAAATTTCCATACTATGGTATTCTGGGAATTATCCGTCCATTCTATAATATCAATAAATTCCTGTTTAAGTCTATCAAATAAACCCATTTCTCTTGGTTGTTGTGTGTTAAATTAATTAAAAAAAGCTTCAATGTAAATAGGAAAAGTCATTCTCCATAAAGGCCAGTCGTGGTTGATCCATTTTTTTTCGTCGTACCAAAAATTGATTCCTTTAGAAGATAAAATTTCTGCCATTTCTACATTTTTATCTCTGCAAATATCTTCGTCTGATGTGCTTAGAACAATGTGCATGTGTTTGTACTTCCAAGCTTCGTCGTTTCTTACAAATTCTCTCGGGCAGTTAAAATAAACGAGCTCGTCCGAATATCCATCCATGAAATTTCTGATACTGAATGCACCGGAAAGACAAAATAAATGAGATACAACATCAGGAAATCTGAATGCAAAATTGGCAGCATGATAACCTCCGAAACTTGCTCCCGCAACAGCAACTCTATGGGATTGATGCATCTTTTGAATGTAAGGAACAAACTCCTGAATTAAAAACTGTACATATTTTTCGTAATTTCTGATTCTTTGCTGAGGCGAAATATTTTCATCGTAAAAACTCCATGCATCAATGGTCTGAATATTATACAGCTTTACTTTACCCTGTTCAACAAAATAATTAATGCTGCTGTTCAGATGAAAGTCGTGATTTTGAGTATATAAACCCTGCGAAGTCGGAAACATGATTATCGGATAACCGTAATGTCCTGTAACTTCTACTTTTAGGCTTGTTCCTAATATATGAGAATAATAATCTGTATGTTCTATTTTTGGCATTTAAATTTTTTTTAAAATGTGTCTTAATAAATAGTTGTGTTAAGTTAATTTCTAAATTAATTCTAAGAGCTCGGTTTATCTTTTGGAGGAAGAATATTAAGCATCTCTAGTTGAATTTTTTCTGCTGCAAAATCTAATCTTTCCTGCACGACATGAGCATCTTTAGACTTGTAAACAATTCCCACATGATAATCTATCGGAATAAACTTTACCGCTTCTTCACATTCAAAATCACTGTAATTTGGTGAAATATCCTTTATTAATGCTACAATTAATCCTGAGTAATAACTTGTTGGTTTGGCAACTTCGTAATTTTTACCTTTTAGTAATGCATCTTCTATTTTTGCCCATTCTCTCCAAATATTGATGTTGCTGGATGCTTCTACCAAGTCTGGAATATGAGCTCCACCAACCCGCGATGAAGTTTCTAAAAAATACCACTTTCCATCTTCTCTATTTCTAATGAATTCGGTATGAGTAGCCCCATTTAGAAGCCCGAAGCTTAATAAAACTTTAGCGTTAACCTCTTCCAAAGCTTTAAATTCATCGGAATATCTGCCCAGTGTTTTTGTCCTGAAAACCCCGCCTTCATGTGAAACCTGCATCGGTGGAGCAAGGTATTTTGAAGCTGAGGTAAATACAATTTCTTTATTGAAAGTTAAACTGTCAACATGATAAACATCTCCTGGTTTGAAGCTTTCTAAAAGGAACAAATGTCTCTCTTCACCCAATTCTTCTAATGCATTCCAAAGTTCTTCCTGAGATTTTAATTTTTTTATACCAGAAGCAGAAGCTTCGGATCTTGGTTTTAAAACCCATGGAGCAGGAACCTTTTCGGTAAAATCCTGAACTTCCTGATCGTTAAAAACAGCCGTAAATTCTGGTACATTTATACCTGAATCTTTTGCTTTTTGCCGCATGGCAAGTTTATCCCGGAAATAACGATGGGTGGTTTGTCCCATTCCCGGAATTCGGAAGGTTTCTCTTATGAGAGCTGCCTTTTCTACATCATAATCGTCGAGAGCGATTACGGCATCTATTTTTCGGCTTTTCATTAAGTGAGAAAACCCCTGAATAAGATGATCGAGATTCCATACCGAAGGTTTTACTTCTGGCATATAAAAAACTTCATCTATTGCATGCCAAGGCCAATTTTTTTCTTTTAAATTTTCGGAAGTAATGAGGATAATCTTATTGCCAAGATTTTTCATTTCGTCCATAAAATCGTATCCTTTGTAATAGCACGAAATACACACGATGGTTTTCTCCTTCATATAGTGATTTTTAAATTTTGTTAAATTATAAAAAATAAAAGCTTTTGTTTGTTAATTATTTAATGTTAAAATTTAATAATTGCTAAGCTTTTTTAAATTTACTAATCAATTATACAGAGAAATTTTGAAAAAAACTAATTTTTAATGATAATTTTCAATTAAATCCGCTAATAATTGTACGCCATAACCAGTTGCTGCCTTTTCTTTTGCATATCCTACATTTCCAAATGCAACTCCGGCAATATCCAGATGTGCCCAATTGGGATGGTTTTCTATAAACTGTTCTAGAAATTTTGCCGCTATAATGCAATCTCCTATAGGCTTCATGGAGATGTTTTTAAAATCTGCAACATCCGATTTAAAATCTTCCATCCAAATATCCCAAAGTGGTAAATTCCAAACTCTTTGATTGGTTTTGTTTCCAGATTTAATCAGTGTATTTTTCAGCTCTTCATTGTTGGAGAACATTGCTCCGCAAGTATCGCCAAACATTCTTACAGAACTACCGGTAAGAGTTGCCAGATCAATAAGAACATCGGTTTTGTAATTTTTGGTAAGATAAGACAGTCCGTCTGCTAATGTCATTCTTCCTTCTGCATCGGTGTTTAGAACTTCTATAGTTTTTCCGTTGTAAGCGGTGATAACATCACTTGGAAGATAGGCATTTTCTGAAACTGCATTATCGGTAATAGGTAGGATTGCCGTAATGTTTATTGGAAGCTGCATTTTTGAAGCATAAATAAGTGCTCCAATTACTGCGGTTGCTCCACCCATGTCAGATTTCATATAATGCATATTGTCTGAAGGTTTAATGGAAATTCCTCCAGTGTCAAAAAGTACACATTTACCTACGAATCCGAAGGTTTTTGCGTTTTTTTCTGAAGATTTGTATTCCAGAATAGTAAATGCGGCATCATAAGCACTTCCCTGATTAACAGCTAAAAAAGCTCCCAAACCAAGACTCTCACATTTCTTTTTGTTGAAACATGTGTATTTCAGATTGTATTTTTTTGCTGTATTTTTTAAAAAATCACTCAGCATATCCGGCTTTTTAAAGTTCGCAGGTTTGTTGAGCCATTCCTGACAGGCAAACTGACCTTCGCAAATCGCTGAGGTTCTTTCTGAAATCTTATCTAGTTTTTTCTGACTGATGTTGCTGAAATGCAATTCGAAAGCATCTTTCCAAAACGGATGATTTTCTTCAAACGGATAGTGGTAAGTCCCTAAGTAAAGTCCTTTAAAAAATTCTTCAAATTGTTTTTCTAAAATAAAATCGGCACTTAGAAGTGTTTTTACAGACTGAATGTTTTTTTTATGTGATTGAGAAAATTTCATTCCGACTTGTTGAAATTCAAAGTTTTCTGAATTTTCTTTTCCTAAGCCAATGAAGTAAATAATACTTTCTTCATTAGTTTGTACAAATACTTCATTCTTTTTCCCGGAAAAAAAATGGACAGTATTTTTATTGTATTTTTTGGAATTGTTTTTCCATGATTCTTCTGTGAAAAGTTCGAATATCTGGCTGTATTGTTTATCTACTTTATTGTATAATTTCATTATAACTAAATTTATTTTTGTGTTTCTTGTTCTTGATGTGGTTTTACTTCCACCGGGTTTTCTGTATTGTTGTAAAAAAGCCATTCAATAGCTCTTGGGAATTCCTGAGACCAGTAAAATTCGCTATGGGAACCATCGGGATTAATGCTGATTTTAAATTCAAAATCGAAAAGGTTTTTCTGTTCCCATTTTCGAAGGTAATTTTCGAAAATTTTTATTCTTTTTACCATTTTTGAACCTTCTTTTTCTCCGCCGTACAAATAAATCTTGGTTTTAAAAGGTGTCCTAAAATTCATCATTGGGAAATTATTATTGGGTTCAACCCACAGAGATGGAGAGAAAATAAGAAGTTTAGAATATACTTCAGGATATAAAAAACCACTATAAATACTGATGAGTCCACCTAAAGAACTTCCGCCAATTCCTGTATGATCACGGTCTTTTTTAGTTCGGTAATGGGCATCAACATAAGGTTTTAAAGTATCGGTAATAAATCTAATGTATTTTTTACCTTCCGAACCGTTTGCAACATGGTCATTATCAAAAATATATTCTTTAATTCTGTCTTCGCTTCCGTGTTCTACAGCAATCACAATAACTTCACCACGACCATATTCGGAAAGTATGGAAAGTTTTTTATCGATTTCCCAATTACCATAAGGACTGCCTTCATTAAATAAGTTTTGAGCATCCTGAAGGTAAAGAACTGGGTAGTTTTTTTCTGAAAAATAATAATCGTAAGGTAAAAGAGCCCAAATCTTACGGTAACGGTCTAACTGAGGAATGTAAAATTCTTCTGAAATAATTTCTACAATTGGGAAAAATTCTTCCTTAAAAGGTCCCCAATTTAATCTCCATTTTTCAACAAAATCTACAGTTTCATGAGAAGATGTTTCTATTTTTCTGTTTGGGGTAATGCTTCCGTATTTGTCGAGTTCTACGTTTTCCCAGCCTCCTTTGGTGAATTTATAATCTATAATCTCCGGAAGTAAATTATTATCGATTGTTATGTTGTAGGTATTGTCCTCAGATTTTTCTAGTTGAAATTTGTAGTCTTTAGGATTCCAGTTGTTAAAATTTCCGGTTATAAAAACAGGTCTTGCATCATTTTCAGCTGTTTTAAGTATAAACTTCATTTCGTGTTTTATCTGTATTAAACTTATAAAATTATTAATTTTTTTACCTGTTGTGCATTTAGGAATTAAAAAAAAAAAGATTGTCCATTTGATTAAAAAATCGTATATTTAATTGATTACCAAGTTATTAAATACATGAACAATCTTATTCAAAACTACAAAATTATTTTAAAAGAATTGACAAACACCTGTAAATATATTACTACAAGTAAGCAAATTAGGCTTCCAAAAATGTCTGATTTGGAACTTGTGGCACTCAACCTCACTGCAGAATATATGTCTATTAACTCTGAACTACAGTTATTTAGATACATTTCAGGGACTGATTTGGAGGGAAGAATTGAAAGGAGTGTCTACAATAAAAGGAAAAGAAAACTTTTTCCCTACATTGAAAAAATCAGAGAAACCTTGAGCAGCAAGTTTTCGGATTTCACCGATGTCTTTATTGTGGATTCCACGCCAATTGAAATCTGTAAAATAAGTCGGGCAAATCGTTCTGCAATCTGTTCCACGGATGAGATCAAACCTGCATATGGATATTGTGCCGCACAAAAATCTAGGTATTTTGGCTATAAACTTCATGCGGTTTGTGACAAAAATGGAATCTTCCACTCGTTTGATTTTTCCCCTGCAAATGTTCACGACGTGAACTATCTGCACGACATTCAGGAGAATTTTGAAAACTGTTTATTAATCGGCGACAGAGGGTACATCAGCAAAGAATACCAACTGGATTTATTCAACTATTCCAAGATAAATCTTTCGGTTCCAATGCGTAAAAACCAGCATAATTTTGTGGAATTTTCCAAGAAAAAATCAAAAATCAGAAAGAGGATTGAACTGCGAAGCAATCGTGAATACCATTGAAAAAAAATTAAATCATGAACAAACCAATATTTCGCAACTGTGCGGACAGTTCTTAATAAATATTAACCTCGCAAAAACCTTTCAAGGTTTGGCAACAAGAATAGTATCAAAAATAACTTCTTTTACCATGATTCAATATCTAAATTTTTTCGTCTTCAAGAGAAGTTTGAATAAGTTAAAAATTAATTTGTGCTAAATGCACAACAGGTTTAAAATATCATTGTATAATAGAGGAAATACTACAATGACCTCGGCAGTTATTACTTATGGTGTAGGAACAAACACTCAAACATACAATTGGACTGGAAGTTTAGCTCCTAGTCGTTATGCGTTAGTAACATTAAATGTTCCAGGTACTATGCCTACTGGGAATATGACTGTTTCTGTTAATACAGTTAACGGGTCTGCCGATCAAAGAGCTTCAAACAATTCTTTTACAACATATTTTGTAGGATCAGGAGCGGTAAATGCAGAGCAAGGTACATTTACTTTTACATTACAGAGAGATAATTATGGATCTGAAACGAGTTGGAATTTATCTAATTCTTCAGGTGCTGTACTTTATAATGGAGGACCATATTCAAATAGCTCACCCACAGGTCCACTACCTTCGCTAATTACTCAAACATGGACATTAGCTCCAGGATGTTATACTTTTACAATAAATGATTCTTATGGAGATGGTATTTATGATACCGGAGGTTATTATAATCTTAAAGATTCTCAAAATAATCTTGTTTTCCAAGGAACAAGTTTTGGTACAATACAAAAAAGAGCTGTAAATATTACTGTTTTATCTACAGGAGAAACTAAAATTGAAAAGGTGGAAATTTATCCAAATCCTGCTACTGATGTTTTAAACATTACAAAAGTTTCGGGTAATGCTAAATTCGATATTTACAATGCAGTGGGGCAGTTAGTTAAAACTGGCGAAATTAAAGGAAACAAAGTTGTAATTAGCGAACTTGTAAAAGGAGCTTATATTATTACAGTGAAAGACAAAGAGATTTCAGAAAAATTGAAATTTATTAAGAAGTAAATTTTTTATATTAAATGCTAAAAATCCTCAGATAATTTCTGGGGATTTTTTTTATATATAGAACGGAATGTTAGAATTGATACCATTATATTAAAAAAATAAATACTTATACGTGAATAATTGCAAAAAATTATTAGATTTGTATTTAAAACAAAAATTAAAAAGCCTATGCATTAAATCTATCTTTTGTAATCATTATTAATAAGTAAAAGATTGTTAACCTTTCTAAGACAGTAGGCTAATAATCATTATAATCAAATCTGTAAACCTTGTTTCATTTCAAATATCCTAAAGGATTAAATATTTTAATAATATGAAGAAACTTTTATTCACGTTGGCTTTTATGTTTGCCTTTCTAGGAAATATAAGAGCGCAAACCTTTCAAATTGGAGGAGGTACACAAACAAGTAGTTATCTCCCCATATATTCTTGCTATGGATATAATTATTCTCAGCAAATATATACAGCAGCAGAAATGACAACTGCAGTGGGAGCAAATACATATATTACTGCTATTAAGTTCTATGTGTCTACAACTGCTTCTACACAAGCGAATTATAACCAATGGGTTGTTTACATGGGGAATACTGCACAGAATGATTTTGCTACCACCACAAGTTGGGTACCGGTTGCAAATATGCAGCAAGTATACTCAGGCACACTTCCTACAATGACTAATGGTGCATGGGTAACTATTCCACTAACAACTCCTTTTGTTTGGGATGGTACAAGTAATTTGGTAATTGCTGTGGACGAAAATTCTCCTAACTACTCTTGTACACAAAGTTGGGGAACATATAATACAGGTTCCAATAGAGGAATTTTATATTATAGTGACAGTACAAATCCTAATCCGGTTTCCCCGCCTACAGCTATGAGAAGAGAAACTGGAATTCCAAGATTACAATTCACGGCGTTCAATTTACAACCTTGTACAACTGCTCCTCCAACTGGTATAGCTGTGGGAGGTTTAACATCAACATCCGCTGTTGTAAGTTGGAATCCTGCTATTGGAGCTACCTATGTTTTGAGATATAGAACCACTCCAGGAGGAACTTGGACTACTGTAAACATTACAACACCTTTAGCCAATAGTTATACTATTCCCGGTCTTACTGAAAGTACTGCATACGAAGTAGAAATGGCTACAATTTGTGGAGGCAGTCAGGGAGCATTTTCTACAGCCGTACCCTTTACTACTCCTGCGTTAGCATATTGTACTTCTGCTCCGACATATATTTCAACAGTTTATGAATATATTTCGAATGTAACTGTAAATCCTACAGGAGGAACTCCTATGGTAAGTAATTCTACTACACCGCCACCTTTTTACACGGATTATACTACAGACCCTACAAGACTTATTACATTATATAGAGGTACTTCAAACAATTCTATTTCAGTAACAAAAACATACCCAAGTTTTCTTTGGAGTGCTTCTGCAAGAGCTTGGATTGATTTTAACAGAGATGGTATTTTTAATGATAATCCTATAGGAACACCTGGTGGAGAAAGAGTATTAGATTCACCATCAAATCAAACTCTATTAGTGAACGGTACATTTACGGTACCTGGAACAGCCGCACAAGGGGCTTATATGGGTAACCTTCCTGTAAGAATGAGAGTTATTTTAAGAGAGAGTGATGTTCCTACTCCTTGTGGAGCGTTCTCTTATGGCGAAGTTGAAGATTATAATGTTAAGCTTGTAGATTTACAGCCGTGTACAACTGCTTCTCCAACTCCTCTCAATGTAACTACTCCTAACGAAAGTACTGCTATTGTGTCATGGACTCCTACATCTGGAGCAAATTATGTAATAAGATGGAGACTTAATCCTAACGGACCATGGTTACCATCGGCAACAGGTCAAGCTTTGCCTACAGGTACACCAACCGGTCAGAGTTTTTATACAATAACTGGTTTAACAGAACAAACTACTTATCAGGTTCAGGTTCAGACGATTTGTAATGGTACTTCAGGATCTTTTGGTTCTACTACAAACTTTACAACTCCTCCTTTAACCTATTGTACAATGATAGGTACAGGGTCTAACGACTACATTTCTAATGTAACCGTTACACCTATTAACTTACCTGTTGTAAGTAATACAACACTTCAAACGAATTATGCAAGTTATACCACTCCGGTTATTAACTTGGAAATTGGATCGGTAGGAAATCAGATTTCAGTAGGAAAAGCTTGGGCTACCTCTACCAATGCTGATGCAGTTACTGCTTGGATCGATTATGACAGAAATGGAGTATTTGATAATATTAATGAGAGAATTTTAATTTCTCCATCTAATACTACTACGCCAGTAACAGCAACATTTAATGTGCCTTCAACAAATGTTTATACAGGACCATATACTACAACGATGAGAGTAGCTCTAAGAAAAGGAAGTGCTCCAGTTATGTGTACAGGTCCGGTAGATGGTGAAGTAGAGGATTATGCGGTAAAATTGAGACCATGTAGTAATGCTCAACCGGGTACTCCTACTTTCAATACCATTACGCATACTACTGCCAATATAACATGGACACCTGCTGCAAATAACTTAAATTATGTGATCCAATACAGACCTGTCACCAATCCTGCGTCTGCATGGACATCAATTTCAATATCTTCAGTAAGTGGTGTGCCGCCATATCAATTAACAGGTCTTACTCCTGCTACACAATATGAGGTTCAGATTGCGGCACGTTGTGGCTCTACAAATGGTACTTTCACACCTGTTAGATCATTCACGACAAGATGTGATCCTAATCCTCCAACTGTTGTTGTAAGCAATGTTACAGCAAATTCAGCAGTGGTTACTTGGAATCCATTAGTTCCTAGTGCAACATATGTAATCAGATACAGACCAGTAGGTTCTCCAACTTGGATTACTCCTACTGCACCACTTCCTCCTGCAAATTCAATTACTCTTAACGGATTAAGTTCATTTGTAACGTATGAAGTTCAGGTTGCTAATGTCTGCGTTGGGGAAACAAATCCAAATCAGTGGTCAAATCCTCAGGTGTTCACTACGATAAGATTATGTGAAGTACCACCTCCAGGACTTACTATTACTCAGTTGAACCCTACAACAGCAGAGGTTGTGTGGGATGCATTTACAGGTCAGGGATCTACAGGATCTTATATTTTGAGATATAGAAAAGTTGGAATTCCAAGCTGGACTACAGTAACGGTAAATACAAATACCTATACAATTACTGGTTTGTTGGAATTAACCAAATATGAAATGCAGGTTGCTAACGTTTGTAGTGGTACGCCAGGTAATTATACACCTCCTTACTATTTTACAACACCTACTGTTACCTATTGTCCAGTTTCAGCAGGAAGTTCAACTACCGAATATATTTCGCAGGTAAAAGTAACCCCAACAGGTAAGCCTGTAATGACTAATGCTTCTAATGCTTCCACGTATACTTTCTTTAATTCAGATCCTAAAACCTTTATTGAATTAATTCAAGGTTCAACAGGTAATCAGATTGTTATTAATAAAACTTTAGCTTCTGACTCTGGATTAGCGGTATGGATTGATTTCAATAGAAATGGAGAATTCGATTTAAATGAGAGAATTTTAGCTGACGGTCCTAACTCTAATGCTACAGCATCGGCTACATTTACGGTTCCTGCAAATGCATTTGTTAGTATGACAGATTATAAGTATGTCATAATGAGAGTTGCCATGGCAAAAGGAGCTATCCCGGTTAACTGTACAAGTTTTGCCAGCGGAGAGGTAGAAGATTATGTAGTTAGAATTTCTAAGTTGCCGGTTGATAATGCTATCAATCAGACAGATATTCTTATCTATCCAAACCCTGTTAAAACGGTACTGAATGTTAAAAACATCAGTAAAAAAGCAAATTATAAAATTTATAGTGCTGCTGGTCAGTTAATTTCAAGTGGAATCATCTTAAACAATAAGATAGATGTAAGCAGATTAATTAACGGAATGTATGTAATCGACATTGATGATGTTAAGGGTACAGCTCAGAAGAAATTTATTAAAGAATAATAAATCATCTTAAAATAGAATAAGCTCTCAGAAATGAGAGCTTATTTTTTTGTTATCATATCAAGAAAAATTAAAAAGCCACTGAAAATATCAATTGCTATTTGTAAAAAAATTACTCAATCTCAAAAATAATTTTTTCGGTTTGATCTTTTAAATCATCCAGACCAGTATTATTATAAATTACAAAATCTGCTATTTTAATTTTTTCCCTTTCAGGCATTTGTTTTTCCATGACAGACTGTACTTCTCGATAAGTTTTACCGTCACGATCCATCACTCTTTTTATTCTGATATTATCTTCGGCGGTCACTAAAATAGATTGATAACACTGCTTATCCAGTTTTAATTCAAATAATAAAGCGGTTTCTTTAAAGATTAAATATTGGGTTTGCTTATTTACCCATTCTTCAAAATCAATACGCACAGCGGGATGAATAATCTCATTTAATTGCTGAAGAAGTTCTTTATCATTAAATACCTTTTCAGCAACAAATTTACGATTGTATAATCCGTTTTGTAGGTAAGATTCTTCCCCTAAAAGTTCTTTTATTTTTGATTTTAAATCATCATTATCATTCACGATTTCTTTTGCACGGTCATCTGAATAATATACCGGAAAACCACAATTTTCAATGAACTTTGCCACTGTAGTTTTTCCTGAACCAATTCCTCCTGTTAAACCAATTATTTTGGAAGCAGATAAGGGATCTGGCTCACTTTTCTGATTTTCTGAATGTATTTCTTCCATAATCAAAATCAATATCCAAAAACATCGTTAAATGTGAAAGTCTGATCCAGACGAACTCCTTTTTCGGTCATTTTCAGACTTGCAAGTTCGTTATGTGCATCGTGTTCAAAAAACAGAAGATAATCATTATCAACGCATTGTTTCAGGAATTTCGCCTTTTCTTCAATGGTTAAAAGAGGTCTTGTATCATAACCCATTACATAAACCTGAGGAATATGCCCGGTTGTCGGAATTAAATCTGCTGCAAATACTATCGTTTTTTCCTGATATTGAATTACCGGAAGCATCTGTTTTTCTGTATGACCATCCACAAATATTACATCCATTTTCAAATCCGGAGCAAAACCATAATTTCCGTTGGTTGGAAGCGGTAAAAAATTCAGCTGTCCGCTTTCCTGAATTGGGATGATGTTTTCCTTCAGAAAACTTGCTTTTTCTCTTGCATTGGGCTCAGTTGCCCATTGCCAATGGTTTTCATTCGTCCAGAAATGAGCATTTTTAAAGGCTGGTCTGTATCCGGATTTATCGTCATTCCATTCAATAGCTCCACCGCAATGATCAAAATGGAGGTGCGTTAAGAAGACATCGGTAATATCATCTCTCACAAAACCATACTTTTTTAAATTATTATCTAAAGTATCATCTCCCCAAAGAGAATAATGACCAAAGAATTTTTCGTCCTGCTTATTTCCAAGACCACAGTCGATTAAAATGAGTTTTTTGCCGTCTTCTACAAGCAAAGATCTTGTTCCGAGTTCAATTAAATTTCTTTCGTCTGCAGGGTTGGTTTTTTCCCACAGACTCTTCGGGACGACTCCGAACATAGCTCCGCCGTCAAGCTTAAATTTTCCGCATTGGATCGGGTATAGTTTCATATTTTATATATTTTAGTTTAAATGTTTTGTGTTTTATAGAAATTTATCAGAATAATTCTCCCGGATTTTTTGGCTTAGCAATATTCAAATGCTTATAAGCTTTTTCCGTCACCTCACGCCCTCTCGGTGTTCGGATGATAAACCCTTCCTGAATAAGAAACGGTTCATAAACTTCCTCCAGCGTTTCAGGATTTTCTGCAATAGATGTTGCTAAAGCAGAAATTCCCACAGGTTTTCCTTTGAAATTTTCGATCATTACCCGCATAATTTTGTTATCCATTTCGTCCAGACCAAATTCATCCACATTCAAAGAGTTTAAAGCATATTTGGTAATCTCAATTTCAATTTCTCCATTTCCTTTGATTTCCGCAAAGTCACGAACTCTTCTCAAAAGTGCATTGGCAATTCTGGGCGTTCCACGGCTTCTTCTGGCGATTTCTATTGCCGCATCTTCATATATTTTTACACCTAAAACCCTTGCACTGCGGATGATTATCATTGATAATAATTCAATGGTATAATATTCCAGCCTGCTTTGAATTCCAAATCTTGCCAGCATAGGCTTTGTAAGCATTCCGCTTCTGGTAGTTGCTCCAACTAAAGTAAAAGGATTCAAGCCAATCTGTACACTTCTTGCGTTCGGACCGGTTTCCAGCATAATGTCAATCTTATAATCTTCCATTGCAGAATACAGATATTCTTCTACAACAGGGGAAAGCCTGTGGATTTCATCAATGAAAAGCACATCGTTTTCCTCAAGATTCGTCAGTAAGCCGGCTAAACTTCCAGGTTTGTCTAAAACAGGACCGGAGGTAATTTTGCAGCTTACTCCTAATTCATTGGCGATAATATTGGCTAAAGTGGTTTTTCCTAATCCTGGCGGACCGTGCAGAAGCACATGATCAAGTGCTCCACCACGTCTTTTGGCGGCGGTAACAAAGACTTCGAGATTTTCCAGCGTTTTTCTCTGTCCTGCAAAATCTTTGAAGCTCTGCGGGCGAATTTTTTCTTCCTGCAGAAGCTCCTCGTCAGAATAATTGTCTTTATCTGGATGTAAAAAATCAGGCATTAATTCAGTTTCATTTACCGTAAAGATAAGAAATTTAGGCTAAGTTTTAAATTGAGAATAATATTAATTCTAACGCAGACTAAACTTTAGATTTGCAAGCAGAATTTGTGATTTATAAAATTGATATATTTTAAGTATTTTTGAGAGGAAAATTTTAAAAACAAAAATGATCAGTTTAGAACGGTTTTGAAATGTATTACAAGTAAAATTTTAAAAAGTTATAGCATCATTTTTACTCAAATTTTAGCTTTAAAATAAATCAATGAAACTTATAGGTCCATTCAAACAGGTTGTAACCCTTTCCCATCTTCCTTTAAGAGGAAAACTTTCTGACGAGCAGCTGGAAATTATACCCGATGGCGGAATTTTAATTCAAAACGGCAAAATTCTGCATATCGGAAATTTTGAAGCTCTGAAATCTGAGAATCAGAATATAGAAATAGAAACAGTAGAAGGGGAGCAGATTGTGCTTCCTGCTTTTGTAGATTCTCATACCCATATCTGTTTCGGAGGTAACAGAGCCAATGATTTTGCCATGCGTAATGCCGGAAAAACTTATCTGGAAATTGCCGAAAACGGCGGTGGGATCTGGAGTTCGGTTCTGCATACAAGAAATGCTTCCGAAGAAGAATTGCTGAAAACTTTAGTTGAAAGAATCAATTTTTTAATTTCTTTGGGAATTACCACCATTGAAATAAAAAGCGGGTATGGTTTAGATGTAGAAAATGAGCTGAAAATGCTTAGAATTATAAAGAAAGCTCAGGAGCAGACAAAAGCTACTTTGGTTCCTACATGTCTGTCTGCACATTTGAAACCGAGAGATTTTGAAGGAACAAATGGAGAATATCTTAATTATATTTTAAATGAAATTCTTCCGAAAGTAAAAGAAGAGAAATTAGCCAAACGAGTTGATATTTTTATTGAAAAATCGGCATTTCAACCTGAGGAAAGCAAAGTATTTTTGCTGAAAACTAAGGATTTAGGTTTTAATATTACCGTACATGCGGATCAGTTTACTCCCGGAAGTTCTAGAATCGCAGTAGAAGTGGGTGCTAAATCTGCAGACCATTTGGAAGCTACTATTGATGAAGATATTGCGTTTTTGGCAAAATCTGACACGGTTGCTACTGCTTTACCGGGAGCAAGTTTAGGTTTGGGCGAAAAATTTACTCCTGCAAGAAAACTATTGGATGCCGGAGCAATATTGGCAATTGCAAGCGACTGGAATCCCGGTTCTGCACCAATGGGAAATTTAATTACGCAAGCATCAATCTTAGCAACATTTGAAAAATTGACAACGGCTGAAGTTTTGGCGGGAATTACTTTTCGTGCTGCGTTTGCTCTAGGTTTGGAAGACAGAGGAAGATTGACAGAAGGTTTTAAAGCTGATTTTGTAACTTTTAAAACAAGTAATTTCCAGAATGTTCTTTATAATCAAGGAAGTTTGAAAGCGGAAAATGTTTATATTGATGGAGTAAAGATTTAATGAAAAAAATAATTATCTATTTTGTTTCAGTTATTGCATTAATTATTTTAGAATATTTCCTGTCAATTGTTTTGGTTTTTCAATTAGCTACCAAAAGAGAAGGAGATTTAGGATTTGGTTTTAAGGATGTTTTAATAACCTTAATTTGGTTATTAGGAATTATAGCAATAGTATATTTTATAGTTAAATTTTTATGAATATCCGTAATTTATCATAACTTTTGTATATTTGTAGTAATCAAACAATTAGATATGAATTTATTCAGTTTTTCAGCACATTTTGGGAC
>NZ_JADQBD010000031.1:0-32700 GCF_017808115.1 Chryseobacterium sp. RR2-3-20
TCAAGGGGTTCTTTTTTGAAATTAAATGTAAAGCTAAATGTAAAATAGGTATTTAGGCTGTTTCTATTTTTAATAATTTTTATTTAGGACAGTATTGATTTATAATAATTCATATTTATTTATTGGTCACTTTCCAAACAATAAAGTACAAATTTTATCTTCAATCGGATATTAAATAAGAAGCGTCGATGAATTAATCGTAATAAATTTAGAAAACAAAACCGAAAAGTGGCATTACAATTTAAAAAATAATACTTCACTTTCTAATATCATAAAGTTCAATCCTAAAAATGGAGAATTGACTTACTCAAATCCTGTTAAAATTCTACCTAATTAAAAAAATACTGCAGCTAACATAGAACTATGGTAACAAACAAATTTTCTATACCGTTTTTAACGAAAAATTTTCACTATACGGTTGCCCAGATTTCAATACCCCGAAACTCTGTTTCAAAAGTTTGTTGCATACCGCTATCATCCCTACTTTGCCACTCTTGCCCTTCCCTTTGATACGCTCATACAATGCCTTACAGCTCCCATTGTATATTATCCTTTATTGAATAAAAAAACGCACCTTAAAAAGATGCGTTTTAAATATATTTTAAACTGAAAACTACATCGTTTCCATCTTAAAGCTCATACTTTCAATAACTTTAAGAATTGCTTCAACCGTATCCATTGATGTTAAACAAGGTACACCATTTTCCACACTCATTCTTCTGATCTGGAAACCGTCTCTCTCAGACTGTTTTCCTTTCGTCATGGTATTGACCACATATTGTACTTTTCCTTTTTGGATTAAGTCGATCAGGTTCACATCTTCCTCTCCTATTTTGTAACCAATTTTACAAGGAATTCCCTGCTCTTCAAAGAATTTGGCTGTACCTTCTGTTGCCCAGATTCTAAAGCCAACTTCATGGAATCTTGATGCCAAATCTGCCGCTTCCTGCTTGTGCTTATCTGCTACAGTAAATAAAATTGAACCATGCATCGGCACTTTTCTTCCTGCTGCAACCAAGCCTTTATACAAAGCTTTTTCCAGAGTTGTATCTTTCCCCATTACTTCTCCTGTAGATTTCATTTCAGGGCCTAAAGAGATATCCACTTTTGTTAGTTTTGAGAAAGAAAATACCGGAACTTTTACGAAAACACCTTCTTTATTGGGAACCAATCCGTTTTTGTATCCTAAATCTGTCAGTTTTTGACCTAAAATTGCTTTTGTAGCCAAGTTTGCCATTGGAACATCGGTAATTTTAGATAAGAAAGGAACGGTTCTGGATGAACGTGGGTTTACTTCAATCACATAAACATTTCCTTCAAAAAGAACGTACTGAATGTTCATCAAACCAATTACATTTAAACCTTTCGCCAGTCTTTGAGTATAATCTACCAAAGTATCTATTTCTTTCTGAGAAACATTTTGAGGAGGATATACGGCAATAGAATCTCCGGAGTGAACTCCCGCTCTTTCAATATGCTCCATAATCCCTGGAATAATCACCGTTTCACCATCACAGATAGCATCTACTTCCACTTCTTTCCCTGTAATATACCGGTCTACCAACACAGGATGTTCCGGGCTTGCATCTACTGCAAACTCCATGTAATGAGCGAGTTCTGCTTCGGTGTACACAATTTCCATGGCTCTTCCGCCCAAAACATAACTTGGACGAACCAGCACCGGATAGCCAATTTCATTAGCGATAACAATAGCTTCTTCTTTCGAAGTTGAAGTTTTGCCTAAAGGTTGTGGAATACCCAATTCCTGAAGGGCTTTTTCAAACTTATCTCTGTTTTCGGCTCTGTCTAAATCTTCCAGAGAAGTTCCCAAAATCTGAACACCGTAAGCCGCTAATTTATCTGCCAGATTGATTGCGGTTTGTCCGCCAAACTGTACTACAACACCTTTTGGTTTTTCGAGGTCGATGATATTCATTACATCTTCTTCCGTTAAAGGCTCAAAGTATAATTTATCTGAAATTGAGAAGTCTGTAGAAACTGTTTCAGGGTTATTATTGATAATGATCGCTTCGTAACCCATTTCTTTGATCGCCCAAACGGAGTGAACCGTTGCATAATCAAACTCAACCCCCTGCCCGATTCTGATAGGTCCTGAACCCAAAACGATGATTTTTTCTTTATCGGAAACCACACTTTCGTTTTCTTCTTCGTAAGTTCCGTAGAAATATGGGGTTTCAGATTCGAATTCAGCGGCACAGGTATCTACCATTTTATATACAGGAACTATTCCGTTTTCTTTTCTGAAATTGTACACTTCACGCTGAGAAACTTCCCAGAGATGAGCAATATTTACATCTGCAAAGCCCAATTTTTTAGCTTCTGTAAGTATTTCTTTACTGAATTTGTTTTCGGCAATTGTTTTTTCAAAATCAATCAGTTTTTTGATTTTCCAGATGAAAAACTTATCTATTTTACTCCATTCTACAATCTGTTCCCAGCTGTAACCTCTTCGCAAAGCATCACCAATGATGAATAATCTTTCGTCATCGCAAACTCTGATTCTTCTTTCGATTTCTTCAGCAGTTAAAGCTTCGGCCTGTTTTGTTTTTAAACCAATATGTCTGATGCCGGTTTCTAGTGAACGGATGGCTTTCTGTAAAGATTCTTCAAAGTTTCTTCCGATTGCCATTACCTCGCCCGTCGCTTTCATCTGGGTTGATAATCTTCTGTCTGCAGTTTCAAATTTATCGAAAGGGAATCTAGGGAATTTAGTTACCACGTAATCCAAAGCCGGTTCAAAACAAGCATAAGTCTTTCCGGTAACCGGATTCATAATTTCATCCAGTGTTAATCCCACAGCGATTTTTGCAGCAATTTTAGCAATAGGATACCCTGTTGCTTTGGATGCTAATGCTGATGAACGGGAAACTCTCGGGTTTACTTCAATAATATAATAATCGAAAGAATGTGGGTCTAAAGCCAACTGAACATTACAACCTCCTTCAATTCCTAATGCTCTGATGATTTTTAGTGAAGCATTTCTCAAAAGCTGATATTCTCTATCTGAAAGCGTTTGTGAAGGTGCCACAACGATAGAATCTCCTGTGTGAACGCCTACCGGATCTATATTTTCCATGTTACAAACCACAATGGCGTTGTCGTTGGCATCACGCATTACTTCATATTCAATTTCTTTGAAACCTGCGATTGATTTTTCAATAAGACATTGGGTAACAGGGCTGTATTTTAAGCCTAATTCTGCAATTTCTTTCAATTCAGCTTCAGTGGCAGCGATACCACCGCCAGTTCCACCCATCGTAAATGCAGGACGCACAATAACCGGGTAGCCAATTTCATCCGCAAAACGAATTGCTCCTTCCACCGTATTTACAATATCTGACTCGGGTACAGGCTCGTTTAATTCTCTCATCAGTTCACGGAACAAATCTCTGTCTTCCGCTCTGTTGATGGCTGAAAGTTTGGTTCCCAATACTTCCACTTTACATTCTTCAAGAATTCCTGATTTCTCAAGTTCTACCGCCATATTGAGACCAGTTTGTCCGCCAAGAGTTGGTAAAAGTGCGTCAGGTCGTTCTTTTCTGATGATGTGACTTACAAATTGCAGCGAAATTGGTTCTATATAAACCTTATCTGCAATTTCCACATCCGTCATAATCGTTGCAGGATTTGAATTGATCAAAATTACCTTGTAGCCTTCTTCTTTCAAAGACAAACAAGCCTGAGTTCCTGCGTAATCAAATTCTGCCGCCTGACCAATAATGATAGGTCCTGAACCGATTACTAAAATTGTTTTTATATCTGTACGTTTTGCCATTTTAATTTTGATATGAGATGCTAGATGTCAGATTTCAGACTTTCCAGCGGTGTATTTTACTTTTTTAGATTAGATTTAAATGAATAAATCATTTTTTGAATTTCATTAAGATCTGATATTAGACTATTGACTTTTTCTGCATTTAGTAAATTTAATTCTCTTGTCAGAATTAATTGTGTCTGTAATTCAAAAGAGGAAGCATTTGCAATACCTAAAAAATGATAAAATTCTCTGTCATTATTTCTTCCTGCTCCTTCTGCAAAATTTGACGGAATTGAATTACACTCCATTTAATTTGAGAAATTAAACTAAATTTTTTATCTTTAGGTAACTCAGCACAAATTATATAGACTTTTTTTGCAAGTTCTATTGATTTCTGCCAAAATAATAATTTCTCAAAATTATGCATTGTAAAGTCTATTATCTGATGTCTAATGTCTGAAATCTAATTACTTCTTAAAACCTTCCATTAATTCAATAAACTCATCAAATAAATAATTCGCATCTTCTGGACCTGGGCTTGCTTCCGGGTGATACTGAACGGAGAAACAAGGATAAATTTTGTGTTTAAGACCTTCGTTTGTTCTGTCATTCAATGCGATATGGGTTTCAATTAAATCTGTTGCTTTAAGGCTTTCCTGATCTACAGCATATCCGTGATTTTGAGAAGTAATAGCCACAGTATTTTTCTCTAAATCTAAAACAGGATGGTTTCCTCCTCTGTGACCGAATTTTAATTTAAAAGTTTTTGCTCCGCAAGCCAAACCGATAAGCTGATGTCCTAAGCAAATACCGAAAATAGGGACTTTTCCTAAAATCCCTCTGATCATTTCAAGAGCGTGTTGGTTATCTTCAGGATCTCCTGGACCGTTTGAAAGCATTACTCCGTCCGGATTCATCAGCAGAATTTCTTCTGCAGTAACATCCTGAGAAACAACGGTAATATCACAATTTCTCTGAGATAATTCTCTGATTATCCCTAATTTGGATCCGAAATCTACAAGTACAACTTTAAGACCTCTCCCGGGATTTGCATAAGGCGTTTTAGTAGAAACCTGCTCTACCTGATTGGTAGGAAAGTTTGATGATTTTAATTCTGAAACTACTGTGCTTTCGTCTGCATCAGCGTTTACGATTTTTCCTTTCACGACACCGTAATTACGCAGAATTCTTGTGAGTCTTCGGGTATCAATTCCTGAAATACCTGAAAGATTTTTCTTTTTAAACAGTTCATCTAAAGTAATCTGAGTGCGGAAGTTGGAAGGAAGATCACAAAGTTCTTTTACAATAAGACCTTTAATTGCCGGCTCAATACTCTCATAATCATCTCTATTAATGCCATAGTTTCCGATAAGCGGATAGGTCATGCAAACAATCTGACCGCAGTAAGACGGGTCAGAGATCAGTTCCTGATACCCTGTCATTCCGGTATTGAAAACCACTTCTCCTGCGGTTTCCAATTCTGCTCCGAAACCTTCTCCGTGAAACACTTCACCGGACTCCAGTATTAATTTTTTCTTCATTTTTAACTTTTATCTCTTAATTATTTTGTTCTTAATTAAATTGGGGTTGCTTTATAGTATTTTTTTGTTAGACCACCCCGTCAAAATTCTTTGAATTTTGCCACCCCTCCAGAGGAGGGGAATCTCAGCCCACTTTTTACTTAAAAGTATGCCCTACTTTCTCCAAAGCTTCCTTTAAAATTGCCATTCTTGCAAAAACGCCGTTCTGCATTTGCCTGAAAACCCTTGAACGGTCACATTCTACCAAATCGGTATCAATTTCTACTCCTCGGTTGATGGGTGCGGGATGCATAATGATGGCTTCTTTTTTCATTGATTTTTCTCTTTCTTTCGTCAAACCATATTTTTTATGATATTCCGATGCGGAGAAACTCATTTTAGAATCGTGTCTTTCGTGCTGAATTCTAAGCAACATCAAAACATCTACTTCTTTAATCAGTTCATCAACATTCAAATAAGTACCATTAATAAGAGCACCTTCGTCAAACCATTGTTCCGGACCGGAAAAATATACTTTTGCACCCAATCTTCTTAAAGCTTCGGCATTAGAATTGGCTACGCGACTGTGCTTCACATCTCCTACGATTCCTACTTTTAATCCTTCAAATTTCCCGAATTCCTGATAAATGGTAAGCAGATCCAGCATACATTGCGAAGGATGATTGCCGGTTCCGTCGCCTCCATTGATGATCGGGATATTTATATTTTCAAGCTCATCAAAATACCTGTCTTTTTTATCTCTTATAACTACCAGATTCACCCCAATACTTTCTAAGGTTTTTACGGTATCATACAGGCTTTCACCTTTATTTACAGAACTGTGTGATGCATCGAAAGGAACAACCTGCAAGCCTAATTTTCTTTCAACAATATCAAAACTGGTTTTTGTTCTTGTGCTGTCTTCAAAGAAAAGATTTGAACAGAAAACTTCGCCTTCAATTTTTGAAGTTTTTCCGTTGGCAAAACTGAGTGCCTCGGTTAGTATTTTATTAATCCTTTCTGTACTTAGTTCGGTAATCGTAAACATAATATCTTAATTTTTGAACATAAAAAAAGCGAAGAAACATCTTCGCTTAAAATAAATAAATATCGTAAAGGGCGTCTTCGCCCGGTAATTCTAATGATATAAATACAGTGTTATTCATTCGGTGCAAAGATATAACAATTTTACAGATTTACAAAACAGAAACAAGATTTCATTAAAAAACATTAATCTCTCTTTATTTTGATTTATAAATCTTATTTTTGTTTCCAACTCAGATTTATATGGATTTAAAAGACAAAATGATTCTCAGCATTATTCAGGAAGATTCAACCTATTCTGTAAAAGAAATTTCAGAAAAGATTGGTCTTACCTTTACACCAACGTATGAGCGAATTAAGCAGCTGGAAAAAAATGGAATTATTGAGAAATATGTAGGTCTTCTTAACCGTGAAAAACTGGGTTTAAATATTGTTGTTTACTGTAATGTACGTTTGAAAGAACAATCTAAAAAAGTATTGGAAACCTTCGAGAAAAATATCATGCAGCATGATGAAGTTCAAGAAGTTATCAGTCTTTCGGGGGAATATGATTATATGCTCAAAATTATCGCCAAAGACATCAATTCTTATAATAATTTTACGGTAAATGTTATTTCAAACATTCCTAATATAGGGCAATATCACAGTTCAATTGTGTTGCATGAGGTGAAGAAATCTACGAAGTTTAAGATTGATTTGGATTAAATTTTTTTTAAAACATTATAGATGATTCGACTTCACTAAGCACATAAAGTTTTAGGTTAAAACCCTTATCCCAACAATTTGTTTTTCAGTTTATTAAACTGATATTCTATTTTATCCAGACAAAGATTTCCAATGCTTCCCTGATGAGTGTGGTCCAAATTGCCTGCTTTAAAATTAAACACATTATTTTCAATCTCCTGCCCTACTTTTACATAAGCATCACGGAATGAACTTCCGTTTTTTACTTCTTCATTAATTTTTTCTACACTGAAAAGGTACTGATACTTTTCATCTTCCAAAATCCTCTCTTTCACCTGAATATTTGGCAATGTATAGTTTAAAATCTCTAAACATTCTTTTAAGGAATCAATAGCAGGGAAAAGAATTTCTTTCGTAAGCTGCATATCACGATGATAGCCTGATGGAAGATTGCCCGTTAAAAGCATAAACTCGTTGGGAAGAGCCTGTATTCTGTTGCATCGTGCACGCACCAGTTCGAAAATATCCGGGTTTTTTTTATGGGGCATAATGCTGCTTCCGGTGGTAAACTCTTTCGGAAAACTGATAAAATCAAAATTCTGACTGAGATAAAGGCAAATATCATAAGAAAACTTCGCCAAAGTTCCTGCTAAAGCTGCCATTGCCATTGCCAGCATTTTTTCAGATTTTCCACGGGTCATTTGGGCGTAAATCGAATTGTAATTCATGGATTGAAAGCCTAAACTTGTAGTTGTGCTTTCACGGTTGATAGGAAAAGAAGATCCATAACCCGCCGCTGAACCCAAAGGATTCTTATTGATGATATTTTTTACTGACAATAGTATTTCCAGATCATCCGATAAAGCTTCTGCGTAAGCACTAAACCATAATCCGAATGATGAAGGCATTGCAATCTGAAAATGCGTATATCCCGGTAGTAAAACATGATTGTACTGCTCTGCTAGTCTGATCAACTGCTGAAAAAAATCGTCCGTTAAAGTGGTGATTTCCCGAATTTCGTCTAATAAGTAGAGTTTAATATCCAATAAAACCTGATCGTTTCTGGATCTTGCAGTATGGATTTTTTTTCCGGTATCGCCCAATTGTTCAATTAAAACAGATTCTATTTGGGAATGAATATCTTCTGCATTTTTATCTATAACAAAACTTCCTGATTCTATTTTGTTTAAAATTCCTTTCAGAACCGCTATGATCTGTTCAGATTCTTCATGAGAAATAATCCCGACTTCTGCGAGCATTTTACCGTGTGCCATAGATCCTTTTACATCATATTTTGCCAATCGTTCATCAAAATCCAGATCTTTGCCTACCGTAAATTTGTTAACTAATATATTGGTGGCATTATCGTCTTTTTGCCATATTTTTTTCATAAAAATTCTTTTTTTTGAAAGATGAAAGTGGGTACTGGAAATTTACTACCATCTGCTTTATCTTGCTTTATTAATTTGATTTTGTCATTCCGATGAATGAATTAAATTTCAATTTTCTTAACGCCTCTGTTTCCTAAGTCAATATTTTCGCACTTCAAAACTTCAAACTCCCCGCTTCTAGCCTATAAAACCTTCTCCAAAATCTTGATATAAATCTCAATTCCCTCTTCAATTTCTTGGATGTAAATAAATTCATCTGCGGTATGAGAACGTGTACTGTCGCCGGGACCAAGCTTTACAGATGTGCAAGGAATAATTGCCTGATCGGATGATGTTGGTGAACCGTAAGTTGTCCTACCAATCTCCAAACCAGCTTGTACAAACGGGTGATTCCTTTCAATTTTCGAAGAATTTAACCTGAAAGATCTTGCGGTTAAAACAGATTTCATCTGAGACTGGATGATTTCAAATACTTCCTGATTAGAATATTCATCGGTAACTCTTACATCAAGTGTAAAACTGCAGGATTCCGGAACTACATTATGCTGAACTCCGGCGTGAATTCCTGACAGTGTAACTTTAACTTCACCCAAATAATCTGAAATCTTCGGAAACCTGAAATTCAGAATATGCTGAAGATCTTCCATACATTTTACAATAGAATTATCGCTGTTCGGATGTGCTGCGTGAGAAGGCGTGCCTTTCATTTCACCGTCAATAACGAGCAGGCCTTTTTCTGCAATGGCAAGATTCATCTGTGTAGGCTCTCCAACGATGGCAAGTGTAATATTGGGTAATTGCGGAAACAGAGCCTCAATGCCATCTAACCCCGAAATTTCTTCCTCTGCCGTTAAAGCTATTATCAGATTATATTTCAGGTCTTCTTTATCATAAAAATTTAGAAAAACCTGAGCCAGAGAAACCAGAGAAGCTCCGGCATCATTACTTCCGAGACCAAACAATTTTCCTTCTTTTTCAAGCGGTACAAAAGGGTCTAAAGTATATGCTTTATTAGGTTTTACGGTATCGTGATGGGTATTGAGTAAAATAGAGGGCTTAAAAACATCAAAATTTTTATTGACTGCCCAAATATTGTTTTTGAAACGTTTGGCAGGGATTTGATGTTTCTTAAAAAAATTCTCTATTTCTACGGAAGTATTATATTCATCTTTGCTGAATGACGGAATTTCTATCAGTTTTTTCAGCAGTTCTACGGCATTATTCAGTAATTCTTCTTTATTATATACAGATTTCTGTTCCTGCATCATGATTTTCTATATGGTTTTTCAGTTTGGTTTCTTTGATTAAAAAAACGTTATTTACTTTATTTTTTACTGCTTCTAAAGCATTTTCTAGCTTGGGAAGGATGCCTTTATGCAGCTTATTATCTTCTTTCAGCTGAAAAAAATCTTCTTCAGAAATACGTTTAATAAGAGATTCAGACTGGTTTACATCTTCCAAAACGCCTTCTTTATCAAAACAGTACAGCAATTCTACATCATATTTAGCCGATAAAGCCTGAGCAATAACCGAAGCAATGGTATCTGCATTGGTATTAAAAAGATGCCCCTTTTTATCATGAGTAATCGCTGAAAATACAGGAACCAATTTAAGCTTTAACAATTTTGAAATAAGTTTTTTATTGATGCTTTTTTCATTGATGTCTCCTACAAATCCAAAATCTATTTCGGAATCTTCCCTTTTCGTGGCTTTAATGAGATTGGCATCAGCTCCGGAAAATCCAATGGCTTTGCACTTTTTCTGCTGAAGTTTAGCAACAATATTTTTGTTGATACTTCCCGCATATACCATCGCTACTACGTCTAATGTATCTTTATCGGTAATTCTTCTTCCGTTCACAAGCTTCTGCTCTATTCCTAATTTATCGGCTAAAGTAGTTGCCAGTTTTCCGCCGCCATGTACAAGGATTTTTTTCTCCTGAATTTCAGAAAACTGATCAAGAAATTGTTCCAACAAGCTTTCATCATCAATTAAAGCTCCGCCAATTTTTATGATGTATAATTTTTCTTTCATCTTTTATACATTTTCATAGGATTTCATCCTATATTTAAGTTGTTTTTTAGGGACTTTTTGTTAATTAGAACTCATTTCATCTAAAATTTCAGAAAAAACTGCCTGTGCAGAAAAAATGCGGTTTTTTGCCTGCTGATAAATGATAGAATTTTCACCATCCATCACTTCATCACTCAGTTCAACATTTCTACGAACCGGAAGACAGTGCATTACTTTTGCCTGATTGGTATTTTTCAGTTTTTCATTCGTAAGCATCCAGCTTTCTTTTACTTCGGGCATTTCCGCATAATCATCAAAAGACGACCAGTTTTTTACATAAATAAAATCTGCATCTTTCAATGCTTCATCCTGATTATGAATTACCTTTATATCTTTAGTGAAGTTTTTATCCAAATCATACCCTTCCGGATTAGTAATTACAAAATCTACATCCATTTGCTGCATCCATTCAGTAAAAGAATTTCCTACGGCATGAGCAATCGGTTTAATGTGTGGAGCCCATGTTAAAACCACTTTTGGCTTACGCTTTTCTTGCCAGTTTTCTGTAATAGTGATGCAGTCTGCCAAACTCTGTAAAGGATGACGTGTTGCAGATTCCAACGAAATAACCGGAACTTTGGCGTAACGTTCAAACTGACTCAGAATACTTTCATTCACATCATCTTCCTTATTTTTAAGCCCGGCAAAGCATCTTACTGCAATGATATCGCAATACTGATTCAGCACCTCAATGGCATCTTTTGTATGTTCTACGGTGTCTCCATTCATTACCGAGCCATCTGCAAATTCTAAATTCCAGGCTTCCTGAGCGGCATTTAAAGTCAAAACATTTAATCCTAGATTCTGAGCCGCAATCTGGCTGCTTAAACGCGTTCTCAGACTTGAATTTAAAAATACAAGTCCAATGGTTTTCCCTTTTCCCTTTTCGGGTTCAGAATGTGGATTTTCTTTAATTTTTAGGGCTTTTTTTATGATTTCCTGCAAGTTTTCAACATCACTTACAGAGGTGAATTTTTTCATTTGAGAATTTTTATTTTTTCAATGGACAAATGGAATATCCATTTCATTTTGAATTGATTTGTTTTATCACAAAAAATTATAATAAATAAAAGTTAATGTAAGTTTTAAAAAGTTTTTGTGCCTTTTGATTTTTATGATTAATTAAAGATTTTGTAAAACAGTTTTTAAAGCACCAATAAATAAATCAGTTTCTTCTTTTTTTATGTTAAGTGCCGGAAGAATCCTCAAAACCCTATTATCACTGGCATTTCCGGTAAAAATATGATGATTGTACAACAGGCTGTTTCGTACTTCTGCGCAATTTCTATTTAATTCAATTCCCATCATCAGTCCTTTTCTCCTGATATTTTTAATGTGTGGAAAATCTTTAATTTCATTTTCAATATACTCACCCATTTTCTTAGAGTTTTCGAGAAGATTTTCATCTTTCATTACATCCAAAACTGCAATTGCGGCAACGCACGCCAGATGATTTCCGCCAAAAGTAGTTCCCAGCAAACCATTGCTCGCCTGAAATTTAGGATGAATTAAAACCCCGCCAATAGGAAAACCATTCCCCATGCCTTTTGCTGTGGTAATAATGTCTGCCTCAACTCCAAACTCCTGATGTGCAAAGAAATAACCGCTTCTGCCGTACCCCGACTGTACTTCATCCAAAATTAAAACTGCATTATGTTTTTCGCAGAACTCTTTTATTTTGCTTAAAAATTCGGCTGTGGGAATCATAATTCCGGCAACTCCCTGAATTCCTTCAATAATTACAGATGAAATTTCGTTCCCTTGTTTTTCAAAAACCTTTTCAAGCTGCTCAATATCATTCCATTCCGATTTAATAAATCTTTCGTCATAGTTTACCGGAGCAACAATTTTTGGATTGTCGGTCACCGAAACGGCTGCGGATGTTCTCCCATGAAATGAACCTGAAAAATAAAGAACTTTTTTCTTACCATTGTGAAAGGAAGCGAGCTTCAAAGCATTTTCGTTGGCTTCAGCTCCAGAATTGCATAAAAATAAATTGTAATCTTCCAGACCTGAAAGTTTTCCTAATTTTTCTGCTAATTCGGTTTGCAGCGCATTTTGAACCGAGTTTGAATAGAACGAAATTTTATCCAGCTGCTCTTTTAATCTGCTTTGATAATGCGGATGATTGTGCCCAATGGAAATAACGGCATGACCACCATAGAAATCAAGATATTTTTCTCCTTTATCATCCCAAAGAAATGATCCCTGAGCTTTTACAGGATTTATGTTGAATAATGGATATACGTTGAATAAATTCATGTTTTTGATTATTGTTGGTTGATAACTTCATCTGTAATATTATCTTTTGTCTTGAAACAAAAGAAACAAAAATTCAAGACTAGGAAACTTCCGCTAAAAATTTAAATTAAATCCTAAAATTCCCAAAACTCGCACGAATTAAAGATTTGTTCTTCGGTTGAAAATTTATCTCGTGCTCAAACAATAGGAATTTCTTAACGGATTAAATTTTAATTTTTTTAACGCTCCATTTTCCTATGTCATTTTAATTCGAGCTTTTACAATTCACCATTAACTTGTAGCTTATTGATATTAAAACGCAATGGGTTTTAGGTTTAATCCTATATTTTCTTCCCAACCCATAGCAATATTCATATTCTGAACGGCCTGTCCGGAAGCTCCTTTCAGCAGATTATCTATTGTGGAGTGTATTACGGCAAAATTTTTGTTTTTTTCAATCTGAATAACACAGCGATTCGTGTTAATGACCTGCTTTAAATCAACAGGTTTTTCGCTGATGGTTACAAATGGCTGGTCTTTAAAAAAATCCTGAAATATACCTTGCAATTCTGATAATTCTAAATCTGTCTTGATGGTTGAACTGGTAAAAATTCCTCTTGCAAAATCTCCTCTCCATGGGACAAAATTCAGGCTAATTTCATAGTTGTTAAACGTTAAAAGTTGCTGCAAAATCTCGTCTACATGCTGATGCGTTAAAGTTTTGTATGCTGAAATGTTATCATTTCTCCATGTAAAATGTGTGGTTAGCTGTAAAGACTGTCCGGCTCCTGTAGAGCCCGTAATTCCTGTGGTATAAACCTCAGTCAAAAGACCTTTTTGAGCTAATGGAAGTAATGCCAACTGGATTGCCGTGGCAAAACAGCCGGGATTGGCGATACTTTTAGCACCAATCAGTTGTTTTTTGTTGATTTCCGGGAGACCGTAGATAAATTTTCTGTTGCTGAAATTTCCGTTCAGGCGAAAATCATTTCCGAGATCAATAATCAGGGTTTCTTCCTTTACAGGATTCTGGGTAAGCCAATGAACACTTTCTTTATGCGGAAGACACAGAAAAAGAATGTCTACGTCCTGAAAGGTATCTGTTAAAACCATTTCGCAAACCGATTCTAAATCCGGATATATATCTGAAATTTTTTTACCCGAATGGGATCTGCTATACAAAAAATGTATAGTAACGTGAGGATGATAAGCCAGCAGACGAACCAACTCGCTTCCCGTATAACCATTGGCGCCTATAATTCCTGCTGTTTTTATTTTTTGATGATTAACCATTGTTTAGAAAAATTATTTTTTACAGGATTTTTCTTTCCTGCTTTACTCCGTCTTTTTTAAACTTTTTTGCAGCCCGACTTGAGCGGAAATCCTTTTGCGAGGAGGAACGACGAGCTAAAGATTGGCAGCGGAAGGCGGATAAAGCTGCCCAAATCTTATTTATTAATCTGGTGGTATATGTTTAATGAATTGCTGAGTATTTTTGTGTAGCCTTTCACATCATCGCCTGTCCACGCTCTGTTGGCCTCGCCATAACTTCCGAATTTGTCTGACATTAGATCGTGGTCTGACTCAATTCCGTTTAAAATAAACCTGTATGGATGAAGGGTTACAAATACTTTTCCGCTAACGTTTTTTTGAGAATCTTCCAGGAAAGATTCTATATTTCTCATTACCGGATCTAAGAAAAGTGCCTCGTGAAGCCAGTTTCCGTACCAATCTGATAGTTGGGATTTCATCATCTGCTGATATTTCGAAAGGGTATGTTTTTCCAGCAAATGATGTGCTTTAATGATGACTAAAGCCGCCGCAGCTTCGAAACCGACTCTTCCTTTAATACCCACAATTGTATCTCCTACGTGAATATCTCGACCGATCCCGTAAACCGAAGCTAATTTTTCAATTTTCTGGATGGCAGATACCGGATGTTCAAAATGTTCTCCGTTTACGGCAGTAATTTCTCCGTTTTTAAACTCAATTTCAAGTTCTGAAGGCTCACTTTTTTCGATTTGAGAAGGAAAAGCTTCTTCCGGAAGATAATTTCTTGAAGTTAAAGTTTCTTTTCCGCCTACAGAAGTCCCCCAAAGTCCTTTGTTTACAGAGTATTGTGCTTTCTGGAAATCTGTTTCGTATCCGTAGTTTTTAAGAAATTCAATTTCTTCTTCCCGGGATAAAGACTGATCCCGAATCGGGGTGATAATTTCTACACTGGGGCACATTACCTGAAAAATCAAGTCAAAACGAACCTGATCATTTCCTGCTCCTGTACTTCCGTGGGCAATAGCATCTGCACCAATTTTGTCAGCAAATTTTGCAATTTCCTGAGCCTGAATTGTACGTTCTGCACTTACTGACAAAGGATATGTGTTATTTTTAAGAATATTGCCGAAAATTAAATATTTTACACAAGAATTGTAATAATCTTGCTGCGCATCTACGCACCAGTATTCTTTCACGCCAAGTTTCAGAGCTCTTTTCTCTAATTCCTTTTCTTCATCTTTACTAAACCCTCCTGTATTTACAGTAACGGCGTAAACCTCATAACCCAATACTTCACTCAGATACTTTGCACAGTAAGAAGTATCTAAACCTCCACTAAATGCTAATACTACTTTCTTTGTCATTATTTAATTTGATTTCCGACTGCGAAACAGCAGCTTCTTTATTTTGATTTTTTTCAGGAACGAATAACATTGCGGTGCATAAACAGTTTTTCCGTTCTTTTTTCATTAAAATTTCGTAATTAACGCAATTTTTACAGCTGTTCCAGAATTCTTCATCCTGAGTGAGCTCAGAATAAATTACAGGTTTATAGCCTAAATCGCTGTTAATTTTCATTACTGCCAATCCTGTAGTTAAGCCAAAAATTTTAGCATTGGGGTATTTTTCCCGGGATAACTGAAATACCCTTTCCTTAATAAGCGTTGCCGCTCCCCTTTCTCTGAATTTTGGCGAAACAATAAGTCCGGAATTGGCAACAAACTGACGGTGAGACCAGGTTTCTATATAGCAGAATCCTACCCATTCACCATTTTCGGAAGCAATTACCGCATTACCTTCCAGTATTTTCTTACTCAAATATTCTATGGAACGTTTTGCTATACCCGTCCCTCTGCGCTGAGCAGAATCGTACATTTCCTGTTGTATTTCACTCACATACATTAAATGCATAACTGAGGAAACTTCTATTTCCATTTATTTATCTAAATTTTTTGGCAAATTTAAAATATTATTACTTTGAAAAACAAATTAAAAAGATATTTTTATTGAATTAAGTTAATAAACAGGTAATTTTATCTTTAAGTTAATTTAATATTTTGCTAAATTATTATACATTTGCTAAAATTATATATTTATGGAAAATATCTGCCCTAAATGTAATGGAAATAAGATTGTAAAAAGTGGAATTGTTAATGAAAAACAGAGATTTAACTGTAAAGATTGTAATTACTTCTTTACCGTAAAAAAACTTGGGAAACAGATTGATGATTATTATGTAACAAAAGCCTTACAACTTTATCTTGAGGGTTTAAGCTTCCGGGAGATTGAAAGAATTATAGGAGTTTCTCATGTTACCATAAGTTCATGGATTAAAAAATACAACATTACAAGACCTCCACATTCTGATTTTCATCCTGTATATAAAATTTTGAAACAAAATGAGTTAATAGAATATATGAGTAAGGAAGAAAACATAAAAAATTCAGGATTAATCATTACTCAATTCGCAGATAAATATATGCTTATAAAATGGGAAAGATTTAAAAAATAATATAAGGATATATAATAACTATACATTAAGCATAAATATATATTAAATTTTCACAAACAAATTATTAATTACAATTTGGCTTTCACAAAATAACAGCCAAAAAATTAATAATTTATGAAGAAATTACTAAGTTTTATTGGATTAGCTTTAATCAGCAGTTCTTTATATTCACAGGGATCTCCGGAGTACGGAAATGGTTTAAAAATAAATCTTAATCCTGATGGTAATAAATATGTCAGATTCATTCTTTGGGATCAGTTCTGGATAAGGAACACCCAAATGAATCCCGGAAGTATGGTGGGCGGTGAGCCTACAGACAATACTTGGAATTTAGGAAACAGACGTGCGCGTATGTTGGCTTACGCACAGATTTCTAAAAGATATATGATTGTAGCGCATTTCGGAGTGAACAACCAGACCTTCATCAACGGTGGAGCCAATGGGACATCGGGAACGGGCGGTTACGGAAACGGAAAAAAACCACAACTTTTTTTTCATGACGCCTGGAACGAATATGCAGTCTTAATGCCGGGTGAAGCAGGTAAATTCAGCTTAACTCTGGGAGGTGGTCTACATTATTACATGGGACTTTCCCGAATGACTATGACTTCAACTTTAAATTTCCTAACGTTAGATTCTCCTATTTTCAGTTGGCCTTTAATAGATAATTCTGATCAGTTTGCAAGACAAATGGGAGTTTTTGCAAAGGGTAAATACGGTAAATTTGAATATAGAATGAGTTTAAACAAACCATTTGCCACAGATCTTACACCTGTAAACACCACCAATAGTGCCAATGCGGTAGCGGTTGATAATAACGGAAATCCCCACTGGTCTAAGGCCGGATATTTTGAATATCAGTTTTTGGACAGCGAATCTAATCTTTTACCTTTCAAGGTTGGTTCTTATCTCGGAACAAAAAAAGTTTTCAATATTGGAGCCGGATTTTATCATCAGGCACAGGGAACCAGAACTTCTGTTAATTCTACTATAGAAAAACATGACATTACTTTACTTTCTGTAGATGCTTTTGCCGATATTCCTTTAGGACAGGCAAAAAATAAGATGGCAATTTCTGCTTATGCGGGATATTTCAACTATAATTTTGGTCCGAATTACCTGAGAAATCTAGGAACGATGAACATTGCAGCTAACGATCCTAATTTCGTAGGTCAGAGAGCCATCGCAGGACCCGGTAATTTACAGCCGATGATCGGGACAGGAAATGTAATCTATGCTCAAGCCGGTTTGTTATTACCAAGCCAGGCAGAAAAACCAAAAATAAGAATTCAGCCGTTTGCAGCTTATACACACAAAAACTTTGATGCCTTAGATAAGCCATCATCACAATTTGATGTGGGAGCCAACTGGTTTTTAGATGGTCATCATGCAAAAATTACTACACAGTATTCTACAAGACCAGTCTACACAAGTGCCACCGAAAGCCCTACATCTAAAGGAGAATTTATACTTCAACTTCAGGTTTATTTATAAGAAATAATTAAAATTTATAACAAAAAATCTAATAATATGAGCGAACAACATCATGATGCTTATCAAAACATGACAGATAAGCAGAAAAACCGCACCATCTGGAGTGTAATTACTGCCTCTTCCCTCGGGACACTTATAGAATGGTATGATTTTTATATTTTCGGAAGCCTGGCCGTGGTTTTGGCAACAAAATTCTTTCCGGCAGACAATCCAACTGCCGCTTTCTTATCAACCTTGGCGACGTTTGCCGCAGGATTTGTAGTTAGACCTTTCGGAGCTTTGTTTTTCGGAAGACTGGGAGATCTTATCGGTAGAAAATATACTTTCTTGGTAACACTTTTAATTATGGGGTTCTCTACTTTCTTAATTGGGTGTATCCCGGGATATGAAACTATAGGATTTATGGCTCCTGTTTTGGTTTTAATTTTAAGACTTTTACAAGGTTTGGCTTTAGGGGGAGAATATGGCGGTGCTGCAACTTATGTCGCAGAATACGCTCAGCCTAACCGAAGAGGCTATTGGACTTCATGGATCCAGACTACGGCTACTGCAGGGCTTTTTATTTCGCTTATTGTAATCTTGGTGACCAAAAGCTCACTTTCTACAGAGAGTTTTGATAACTGGGGATGGAGAGTTCCTTTCTGGATTTCAATTTTAATGGTGGGCGTATCTTACATCATCAGAAAAAACATGAAAGAATCTCCGCTTTTTGCTAAGGCTAAAAGTGAGGGAAAAACATCTAAAAATCCTTTAAAAGAAAGTTTCGGGAATAAGTTCAACTTCAAATTTGTTTTGCTTGCTTTGTTCGGAGCTGCTATGGGACAGGGTGTGATTTGGTACACAGGTCAGTTCTACGCAATGAGCTTCCTTCAAAAGGTAATGAATGTAGAATCTATTCAGGTAGATTATTTAATGGCAACTGCTTTGCTTCTGGGAACTCCATTTTTTGTTTTCTTCGGTTGGCTTTCTGATAAAGTGGGAAGAAAAGCCATTATGATGACGGGAATGCTGATCGCTATTCTGGCTTACAGACCTATTTATGATAAAATGTTTAAAAGTGTAGATCTCAAAACAAAAACTGTTGCAGAAAGTGGTTTAGTTGAAAAAAGAACCGCAAAAATTCATGATAAAATTGCTACAGACAGCTTAATTACTTTCCATAAAGAAACACTTTACACAGACGGCACTTTGGCTAAAAAAGACAGTATTGTACACTGGTCACCAAGCGGACCAGTAATGACAGACGGAAAAGCTGAAGAAGCAAAAGTTTCAAAATCGATTACAATAAACGACAGTACAAAATGGTCATTGGTATTTTTAGTATTTATTCAGGTTATTTTTGTAACGATGGTTTACGGTCCTATTGCGGCATTTTTAGTAGAAATGTTCCCGGTAAGAATTCGCTACACTTCAATGTCTCTTCCTTATCATATCGGAAACGGAGTTTTTGGAGGTTTACTTCCTGCTGTTGCAACCTATCTTGTTACCACAGGTAAAGATGCAGGACATCCAACGTGGTATCTGGAAGGTCTTTGGTACCCTATAGGAGTGGCAGCGGTCTGTCTTATCATCGGATTAATTTATCTGAAAAATAAAAACAGCAATATCCACGATTAATACAGCATTTCACAAAAAAAATTACTAATTTTAAATCTAACAAAATGGACGGATTAAAAAAAATATTAGGCATCGTATGGATCGCAGTAGCACTTGCAGTCGCGTATCTGGGAATCACAGTAATGGGAGTTCCGAAGCTCACTTCAGGAAAGCAGGAAGACCTTGTATTCGGGATTATCATCCTATTCGTATTGGTTCCGATTGTTTCCGGCGGAATGGCAATTTTCGGATATTATTCTTTAACCGGTGAATATTCTGACGACAAGTAAATTATATATAAAAGAGGATAATTGATGAATGATTTCGGTCTATTCATCAATTATCTTTTCTAAAATATCTGAAAATTATCATTCATAAAAAATGAAGAAACGTCACGAGCAAAAACTCATTATTCTAAGTATAGGATTATTAATATGTTTCGGTATACCCGTTTCATTGCTTTTTAATAGTGAAAAAGAAGTTTTTGGTTTTCCACGAATTCTAATCTATATTTTTTCTGTATGGATGATCTCTATTTTAATATCACTTTTCATAGTAAAAAAATATGATGAGTAGTTTCGCATTATTTATTGTTGTTTTAGTTTATCTGGCACTTTTGTTCTTAGTTGCCCATTTGGCAGAGAAGAAGAAGAGTAAATTCTGGATAAACAATCCGTATATTTATGCGCTATCACTCGCTGTATATTGTACCGCATGGACGTACTATGGAAGCATTGGAGTTGCAGCCACCAGCGGACTCAATTATTTACCGATTTATATTGGACCTGTAATTATTATCCCGGCGTGGATATACATCAACACAAGAATTGTAAGAATCTCCAGAGTTAACAAAATCAGTAGTTTAGCAGATTTTATTTCTTTACGGTATGGTAACAGCAGAAGCTTCAGTGCCATTATTACTCTGGTCTGTATTTTTGCTGTTATTCCTTATATCGGATTACAAATCAGAGCGATTTCAGAAACATTTCATCTCGTAACAGAAACCGCAATATCTAAAACCATCCTTAACGATAACGCCACTTTTGTTGTAATATTAATTGCTGTATTTTCTTCGTATTACGGAACAAAATACGTAGATGCATCAGAAAAACGATTAGGAATTATCTCCGCTATCGCATTAGAAAGCTTTCTTAAACTCTTCTTTATCATCATTTTAGGATTATTTGTTATTTATTTTGTGTTTGATGGGTTTTCGGATCTATATCAAAAGGCAAGTCAGTTTTCAGATTTTAAATCTAAAAATACATTTAACGGAATTGAAGGAGCAATGAACTGGATGGTTCTTTGCATGATTTCCGGGACGGCAATCTGCCTTTTACCAAGACAGTTTCATACGGCAATCGTAGAAAACAGACAGGAAAAACATATTAAAACAGCCATTTGGTTTCTACCGCTTTATTTACTGATTTTCACCATTTTCATCTTCCCGATTGCATGGGGCGGAAGACTTATTTTTGAAGGACAGAATGTAAATCCTGAATTCTATTCTATCCTGATTCCGCAGTATTTTAACAATACTTTAATTACCGTTTTGGTATTCTTGGGAGGGCTCAGTTCTTCCATTTCTATGATTATTATTTCGGCAATTACGCTATCTATTATGCTTTCTAATAATTTGATTATTCCTTACGGTTTATTAGGAAAATTTAAAGCAGAAAATGAAATACAAAACACCCGAAACATTACCAATATCCGTAAATTTTCCATATTTGGGCTAATTGTTTTGGCGTTTGCATTTTATAAATATTTTATTCTTAAAACGTCTTTAGATTCTGTCGGTTTTATATCATTTGTTATTATTGCACAGCTTGCACCTTCTTTCTTTGGCGCAATTTTTTGGCGTAGAGGAAGTTATCAAGGAGCAATTATAGGATTAATCGCAGGATTAATAATCTGCTATTTCGGATTGATTATTCCTCAATATTACTTTTCTTACAATTCTGAATTGAAAGGATTGCTGAGAGAAATGTACAATGCTTTTGAGTTTTTCGACATTTATTTCCTTACAAGAATTCCAGAAATATTCTTTTGGTCGATTTTAATAAACACTGCTCTATTTACCATAATTTCCGTTAGCATGAAAGGAAATTACCGCGAAAGAAATTTTGCAGAGCTCTATGTAGATATAGATAAATATATCCAAAATCACGAGGATGCTTACATTTGGCGAGGAAAAGCGTATGTTTCTGATATTCAAAACATTTTGGAACGTTTTTTAGGAAAGAAAAAAACCGAACAGGCAATGCGGATTTTTAATATCAAATACAATATAGATTCGCAAGCTGAAACAGCAGATTCCAGATTTATTAAGTTCTCTGAAAATCTTTTAACAGGAAGAATCGGAACCGCTTCTGCCAAAATTTTAATTGATGGCGTCACCAAAGAAGACAAAATTTCTCTGAAAGAAGTTCTGAATATTCTGGAAGAATCCAAAGAAAATATATCAATCAATAAAAAACTTACCGAAAAATCTGAACAGCTAAAGCAGCTTTCTAAAGATCTTACGGCTGCCAATGAGAATTTAATTATAAAAGACCGTCAAAAAGACGATTTTCTGGATTCTGTAGCTCACGAGCTCAGAACGCCTATTACAGCGATCCGTTCTGCGGGAGAAATTCTTGCAGATGATGATGATATTCCGTTAGAAATTAAAAAAGAATTTTTAAACAATATTATTACAGAATCTGACCGGTTAAGCGAAATCATCAACGATATTTTGTACCTGGATAAACTTCAGCATGGTGAAATTGCTTTAAATATTCAGGAAAATAATATTATTGAAACCTACAAAAAAGCACTTAACCCTATTGTGCATCTTATTCAGCAAAAATCTATTCACATCAGTGAGGTCGATTTATTAAACAACTACCTTTATGAATATGATGAAGCAAGAATGATTCAGCTCTTCCAGAATATTTTAGGTAATGCTTTAAAATTTACTGATGAACAAGGCATTATTCAGACAAAGTTTTCTGAAAAATACGATAGACTCATTATCAAAATGTTCAATACAGGAAAAAATATTCCCGAAGAAGATCTGGAAATGATTTTCGATAAATTTTATCAGTCTAAAAACCAAAATATCAGAAAACCTGTAGGAAGCGGTCTGGGATTGGCTATTTCCAAAAGAATAATTGAAGCTCACAAAGGAAGTATAAAAGCTGAAAACAGCGGTTTGGGAGTTACTTTTACAATCTCTTTACCAAAAAATGATGTTGAACGATAAAATAAAAAAGAAATGAAAAAGATATTAATTGCGGATGATGAACACAAAATTTTGATGTCTTTGGAATACAGTTTCAAAAAAATAGGATATGAAGTTTTCATTGCAAGAGACGGAACCGAAGTGTTAGAATTTTTAAAAACGATAAAACCTGATGTCATATTGTTAGATATTATGATGCCCAATCTTGATGGTTACAGCACTTTGGAAGAAATTAAAAAAAACAGCACATTAGAACATACGAAAGTTTTATTTCTGAGTGCCAAAAACAATCCCAAAGACATAGAAAAAGGGCTTGAAATGGGAGCCGACGCCTACGTTACCAAACCCTACTCTATTAAAAAACTAATTCAGCAAATTGAAGAACTGCTTAATACCTAAAACTTAAAGCATGAATACAGAAGATTTATTTCAAAAAAGCATAGACCATAAAGAGCAATTCTGGAAAGAACAGGCTCAGCAAATTTCTTGGTTCAAATTTCCGGAAACAATAATTTCTGAAGACGAAAACAATTATAATCAGTGGTTTACAGACGGAGAACTCAATATGTCTTACCTCTGCATAGACCAACACATAGAAGACGGTTTTGGAGATGATATTGCCATAATTTATGATTCTCCCGTAACTAATCAGAAAATAAAATATACTTTTCATCAATTAAAAGAAGAGGTTTCAAAATTAGCGGGAGGTTTGCAGTCTTTAGGTTTAAAAAAAGGAGATACCACTGTAATTTATATGCCCATGATTCCGCAGACGCTTTTTGCAATGCTGGCTTGTGCAAGAATTGGGGTCATTCATAATGTAGTTTTCGGAGGTTTTGCACCACAGGAACTCGTAGTAAGAATTGATGACTGCAAACCCAAAGCTCTAATCACTGCAACGGCGGGAATAGAAATCGCTAAAAGAATTCCTTATCTGCCACTGGTGGAAAAAGCCATTGAACTGGCACAGGATAAAGTGGAAAACATCATCGTTTTCAACAGAAAGTTGGTAGATAACCAACACGAAATGTTTGAAGGAATTATCGATTATCAGGAATTGGTACACAAATCTGAACCTGCAGATTATGTTTCTGTAACATCCGGCCATCCGCTTTACCTTTTGTACACCTCCGGAACCACGGGGAAACCAAAAGGAATTACAAGAGATACAGGAGGTTATGCCACTGCCCTTAAATTCTCTATGAAATACATTTACGGAATTGAGCCTGGCGAAACCTTTTGGGCAGCTTCAGATTTCGGATGGGCAGTTGGTCACAGCTACAGTGTTTACGGGCCTTTAATTAATAGAAATACCACCATTATTTTTGAAGGCAAACCCATTATGACTCCCGATGCAGGAACTTTCTGGAGAATTATTTCAGAATATAAAGTTGCTGCTATGTTTACAGCTCCAACTGCCATTCGTGCTATAAAAAAAGAAGATCCTGAAGGCGAATTGGTAAAAAAATATGATTTATCCAGCTTCAAAAAACAGTTTTTAGCAGGTGAAAGATGTGATGTTGCCACATTAGACTGGTTTGAAAAGTACATCGGAGTTCCCGCCATAGACCATTGGTGGCAGACAGAATCTGGCTCGCCAATGTTGGGTTTAATGACTTATAATGATGATTATCAGATAAAAAGAGCATCTGCAGGAAAGCCTGTTGGTGGATATGATATTAAAATATTTGACGAAAATGGTCTTGAGCTGGATGCCCATCATGAAGGTTATTTAGTTATTAAACTTCCGCTGCCTCCCGGTGCAATGCTGGGAATATGGAATGACTACGAACGTTTCAATAAAAGCTATTTGTCTCAATATAAAGGTTATTATTTCTCCGGTGATGGTGCCATAAAAGATGAAGACGGTTATATTTTTATCACAGGAAGAGTGGATGATGTTATTAATGTAGCAGGTCATCGACTTTCAACTTCCGAAATGGAGGAAATTGTCTCTTCACATCCCGATGTTGCCGAATGTGCCGTGGTGGGTATTGATGATGATTTAAAAGGACAGATTCCTTTTGCTTCGGTAGTTTTAAAGAATGGTTCTCTTATTTCCGAACAGCAAATTGAAACAGAAATTGTGAAGAAAGTTCGGGAGAAAATTGGTGCAGTAGCATGCCTGAAAAATGTGATGACTGTAAAAAGGCTACCCAAAACCCGTTCGGGAAAGATTTTAAGAAAACTGATCCGAACAATTATAGACGGTAAAGATTTTCAGGTTCCTTCAACCATTGATGATGAAAAGATTATTGAAGAAATAAAAGAAAAAATTAATGCATACAAAGCCCATAAATAGGCAATATGTTTTATTTTTGAAATAACAAACAGAAATAAAATTCAACTAAAAATAAATTAATAAAAAGAAAAAATATGAGAAATTACGTGATAGAAGATCTGCCACACTATTTTGAAGAATACAAAAAATCAATCAAAAACCCCAAAAAATTCTGGGACAAAGTTGCTGATCAGAATTTTGTATGGTACCAAAGATGGAGCAAAGTGGTAAAGTATGACATGAATGAAGCAAAAATCACATGGTTTAAAGATGCTAAATTAAATATCACCAAAAACTGTTTAGACAGACACCTTTCGGTAAGAGGAGAAAAAACAGCCATCATTTGGGAACCAAACGACCCGAAAGAAGAAGCACAGCATATTTCTTACAGCGAATTGTACGAAAGAGTTAATAAAACTGCCAATGTTCTCAAAGAAATGGGAATTGAAAAAGGCGACAGAGTATGTATTTACCTTCCAATGATTCCGGAATTGGCAATAACAATGTTAGCTTGTGCAAAATTAGGAGCAGTACATTCTGTAATTTTTGCAGGATTTTCTGCTTCGGCAGTAGTTTCCAGAGTTAATGACTGTGGTGCGAAACTTTTGATTACTTCAGACGGAAGCTATAGAGGAAGTAAAGTTTTAGATTTAAAATCAATTATTGATGAAGCATTAGAAAAATGCCCTACTGTTGAAAAAACACTTGTTGTGAAAAGAACCAACAATGAAGTGAAAATGAAAGAAGGTAGAGATTTCTGGATGAATGATCTTTATGAAAAAGCTTCTTCCGAATTCGTCACTATTATCATGGATGCAGAAGATCCTCTATTTATTCTTTATACTTCTGGCTCTACCGGAAAACCGAAAGGAATGCTTCATACCTGCGCCGGTTACATGGTATATTCTGCATATACGTTTAAAAACGTTTTCAACTATCAGGAAAACGATATTTACTGGTGTACCGCAGATATCGGCTGGATTACAGGACACTCTTACATACTTTACGGTCCATTATTAAACGGAGCAACCACGGTTATTTTCGAAGGAATACCTACTTATCCTGAACCAGACAGATTTTGGGAAGTTATTGAAAAACATAAAGTTACACAATTCTATACCGCTCCAACAGCAATCCGTTCTTTGGCTAAAGAAAGCTCGGAATGGGTAGATAAACATGATCTAAGTTCGCTAAGAGTTATCGGATCTGTAGGAGAACCTATTAACGATGAAGCTTGGCATTGGTTTAATGACCATGTAGGAAGAAAAAAATGCCCGATTGTAGATACGTGGTGGCAAACTGAAACTGGTGGAATCATGATTTCCCCAATTCCTTTTGTAACGCCCACTAAACCAACCTATGCAACACTTCCGTTACCGGGAATTCAGCCGGTGCTGATGGACGACAAACGCAACGAAATTACCGGAAATCAGGTAACAGGAAATCTCTGCATCCGTTTTCCTTGGCCGGGAATTGCAAGAACCATTTGGGGAGACCATCAAAGATATAAAGAAACTTATTTTTCGGCTTTTCCAGGGAAATATTTCACAGGTGACGGTGCTTTGAGAGACGAAGTGGGATATTACAGAATTACAGGTCGTGTAGATGATGTAGTAATTGTTTCAGGGCATAACTTAGGAACGGCTCCTATTGAAGACAGCATCAATGAGCATCCTGCGGTGGCAGAATCTGCTATTGTAGGCTTCCCACACGATATTAAAGGAAGTGCTCTGTATGGATTTGTGATCTTAAAAGAATCTGGGGCAGACAGAAAACATGAAAATCTGGTAAAAGAAATTAACCAGTTGATTTCTGACCAGATTGGCCCGATTGCTAAATTGGATAAAATTCAGTTTGTATCGGGGCTTCCGAAAACCCGCTCAGGAAAAATTATGCGTAGAATCTTAAGAAAAATTGCAGAAGGCGATTTCAGCAACTTCGGAGACACTTCTACCCTTTTAAATCCTGAAATTGTTGATGAAATTAAAAACGAAAGAATTCAATAATTTCTTTGTGAAACCAATCTATAAAACTCTGTGTTTCTGCACAGAGTTTTTTTATTTGAAAAAACATTAAATATCTTAAATTATAATAATTTTTTACCGAAATATTAAAATAATTCAAATTAAGATAAAAAAATTACAAACATTATAGAATTATTACTATCTTTATTCAACCAAAATCAATTATTATGCTGAATATAGTAGTCGGTGTATTTAATCATCAGAATAATTACAAAACGCTCGAACAGGAATTGGAAAATTCAGGAGTTGATAACAACGAGTATATTGTTTATTTGAATGAGGAACATCATAACTCTCCCTACTTGGTGAGTGTAGAAATAAAGAACGAGATAAGATATGAAAGCGTTAAGCAAATTTTCGATCAAAACCACGTTCTAAAAACTTATATATTTGAAAACATGAGCATCAGTCAGGCTTCGTACAGCGATATCAAAAAACTGATAGACGCACGTTCGAAAGCCGAAATTCACAACAGTCCCGATGTTAGAATAAAAGTTCAGCATGACGGAATAAACTCTGAAGTGAAAACCTAAAAAAACTAACCAAAATAAAAACTATTAACCGAAGTCCACAGTTTTCTGTGGATTTTTTTGTGTTTTTAATCTTGAAAAAATCCTTATTTTTTCGTACTTTCGTTTTAATAAAGCCTTTACACAGATGAGTTACGACCTGGAGCAAGAAAATAAAGAAATTTTAGCACGATATAAAGATCTGATTTCTAATACATACAGAACTTTGGATGAGGAAAACAACAAACTCATTCGTAAAGCTTTTGATATTGCACTCGATGCACACAAAGATCAAAGGAGAAAGTCTGGCGAACCATACATTTATCATCCTATTGCGGTTGCAAAAATAGTTGCAAAAGAAATTGGTCTGGGTGCTACTTCTATCGCCTGTGCTTTACTACACGATGTTATAGAAGATTCTGATTATACTTATGAAGATCTGAAAAAAATATTTGGTGAAAGAATTGCCGGTATCGTAAACGGACTTACGAAGATCTCGATAATGAATCATCAGAATATTTCTGTACAGTCTGAAAATTACAGAAAACTCTTGCTTACCCTTTCTGAAGATTTCAGGGTAATTCTCATTAAAATTGCAGACCGACTTCACAATATGAGAACTTTGGAGAGCATGGCTCCGGATAAGCAGAAAAAAATTGCTTCGGAAACCGTTTATATTTACGCTCCAATGGCTCACAGATTAGGTTTATACAATATTAAATCTGAGCTCGAAGATCTTTCTTTAAAATATAACAATCCTGATGTTTACAACGAAATTACTCAGAAACTTGAATTAGCCAAAGAAAACCGTGAGAGGTATATTGAAGAATTCAAAAAAGAAGTTTCTGAAAGATTAAAAGACGAAGGTCTTAATGTAAGCATAAAAGGCCGTGCAAAAGCAATTTCTTCTATTTACAGAAAAATGCTTAAACAAGGCGTTCCTTTTGAGGAAGTTTTCGATAATTATGCAATAAGAATCATTTATAAATCTGATGCCAAGAACGAAAAATTTCTTGCGTGGAAGATTTATTCCATAGTAACCGATGTTTATCACAGCAATCCTTCCAGAATGCGCGACTGGATTACGCAGCCACGTTCTACGGGATACGAAAGTTTACACCTTACGGTTTTAGGACCAGACAAAAAATGGATTGAAGTACAGATTCGTTCTGAAAGAATGGATGATATTGCCGAAAAAGGCGTTGCAGCACATTACAAATATAAAGAAGGATACAAACAAAGTCATGATGACCGAAATTTTGAAAAATGGGTTACCGAAATACGTGAGGTTCTGGAACAACAGCAAAACCTTACCACTACTGAACTTTTAGACAATATTAAACTCAATCTTTATTCTAAAGAAGTTTTTGTTTTTACTCCAAAAGGTGAAATTAAAATTTTACCAACCAATGCAACCGCTCTCGACTTCGCATTTTCAGTTCATACCGATTTGGGAATGAAATGTTTAGGTGCAAAAATCAATGGGAAATTAGTTCCTATTTCGTATGTTTTGCAAAATGGAGATCAGGTAGATATTCTGTCTTCTCAAAATCAAAAACCTAAATTCGACTGGCTAGATTTTGTAGTTACCTCTAAAGCAAAATCTAAAATAAAAAGTTTTCTCAATTCCCAGAAAAACACTTTTGTGGAGGAAGGAAAAGAAATTTTACAAAGAAAACTTCGTCATGCAAAGATTAATTTCAATGATGAGGAAATCAACAAACTACAAAAGTTTTTCAATCTTAAAAGTTCTCAGGAACTATTCCTCAAATTCCAAACTAATGAACTGGATGCAAGCAGTTTAAGAAAATATATTGAGAGCAAAAATGTATTCAACAACCTGCTTTCACGATTCAAAAGGACCTCCAACAAAAATCCTAATTTCGAAGATCCTAAAGAACAGAATCTTAACATGATTGTCTTCGGAAAGGATGAAGAGAAACTCAATTATACCTATGCAAAATGTTGTACGGTAATTCCTGGTGATAAAATTTTCGGATTTATAACTATTTCAGAAGGAATTAAGGTGCATAATGATAACTGTCCGAATGCCATCAACCTAAGAGCCCAATATGATTACAGAGTAATTCCTGCAAAATGGGTGAATGAAGAAAGCTTCAAAAACCGTATAAAAATTGAGATTGAAGGATTAGACAGAATGGGTATGATTAATGATATCACTACCGTTATTAGTGGAGCCATGGGAATGGATATGAAAAGCATGTCTATTGAATCTAATGACGGAATTTTCACCGGAACCATCAATCTAGAAGTAAAACATAAAGGTCAGCTTGAAGAAACTTTTAAGAAACTGAAAGCAATAGACGGAATTTCAAGAATAAGAAGACTTTAAAATCTTATTATCGTTCAGACTAATTAATTTTTTAAGAATTGAGTTTAATCGTTTGTAAATAGTCTATTTACAAACTTTTGTCATGCACTCCATTCTCAATATTATTAACTATCGCGGCAGACTCTTCAGATTGATTAATTTCTTTCTCTTTAATCTCGTCTAAAAGGAGCTTTTCAATTCTTATTTTTCTCAATGCTAAATTGAGTTCGTTCCCGAAAAGAAGTAGGTAAACGTTTACATTTATCCAGATCATTAACAGAATCATACTTCCTATTGACCCGTATAAAACGTTGTAACGTGCGATATTTGCCACATAAATGGTAAAAAGATAAGTGGTAAGTATAAATAAAATAGTTGTAAGAATTGCTCCCGGAACAGCCTGTCTGAATCTGGCAATTTTTACGGTTCCTAACCAATAAAACAAGCTGAGAAGCAAAAAGAAAAAGATTGGGAAAGATACAAAACCAATCAGTTTAGATAGATTGTTTACAAACCAAGAGAGATCATACGCCGGATGAAACTGCTTGAGCACCACTTCTGTATAGTAAACTCCAAATAAACATAAAAAAACCACACTTACAAACCCAATAGTAATAAAAAATGAAAGGATAAACTCTTTTACGTCGGGTAATTTTTCTTCAGAATTTTCATTAAAACCGCTAATGAGAGAAAATGTGCCGTTGGTAGCAAATACGAGTGCCAATAAAATCGTTAAATTACTGATATCCTTCATATTCGGGACAATATTATTCTGAATATATCCTCTTACATCACCTTCAATATTAGAAGGGAAAATATTGCTCATGAGAACATCGAAAATATAAAACTGAAGCTTATCGTAATGAGGTAAATTGGGTAAAACCGACAATAAAAACAGCAAAAAAGGAAAAAGACTTAAAGTAAAACTCCATGAAATGGCCGCAGCTTTCCTCCCAATTCTACCTTTAAAAACCCCCGCAAAATAGATCTGAAATAACTGCCATAACGAAATCCCAAGCACAGGAATATGCAAATCATCAAGAAACTCTTGAATTTTGAGTAGAAATTTAGGAATTTTTAATGCCATAAACTATATTTGTGTTTGGCAAATATAAGAAATGCGAATCAGTTTAGTTTGTATCGGTAAAACAGATGATAAAGAAATCACAAGTTTAATAAAGTATTACCTCACCCGTCTTCCTAAGCACTGGAATTTTGAAATCATCGAAATTCCCGACATTAAGAATGCAAAAAATCTTACGCCGGAACTTTTGAAAAAAGAAGAAGCAAAATTGTTCTTAAGTCAAACAGACAAAAATGACCTTATAATTCTTCTGGACGAAAAAGGAAAACAGTTCACCAGCAGAGAATTCTCACAAAAGATAGATTCTTGGATGGGTTCTTCAGTAAAAAAAATACATATTTTTATTGGTGGAGCGTATGGTTTTTCAGATGAAATTTATGACAGAGCCAACGAAAAAATGTCATTATCTAAAATGACATTTACGCACCAGATGATTCGCCTGTTTATTGTAGAACAATTGTATCGAGCAGACCAGATTTTGCAGGGAAAACCATACCATAACGATTAACTATTCTCTATAACTTTAACCCGATTTGTCTTTTTGCCTCCCCCACAACAAATGCAACCGAATTGGCGATATTAAAACTTCTAATTAAATTCGACATTGGAATTGTTAAATGGTTTTCAAAACGATCTAAAATATCTTTGCTTAAACCTTTGCTCTCTTTCCCGAAAACAAGCCAGTCGCCATCCTGAAAATGAGTTTCGAGATAAGATTTATCAGCATGGGAACTGAATAAAAACACTCTTGAAAAATCGGGTACAGCTCTCATCCATTCATCTACATTTTGATATTCTGTAACGTCGAGATGAACCCAATAATCGAGTCCGGAGCGTTTTAAATTTTTATCGTCAATTAAAAATCCTAACGGATGAATGAGATGAAGTCTGCTTTCTGTTCCAACACACAATCTGCCGATATTCCCTGTATTATTAGGAATTTCTGGTTCTACAAGAACAATATTTAACATGAAAAATTCAAAAAAATTAAAAATAAATAGATGATTGATTATTTTTTAGCACATTTTGCTTCATAATCTGCTAAGAGTGTTTTCTCATAGCCTGTTGCAATAGCTTTATCTAAATTGCTGCAGGCTTCTTTATCTTTTCCAGAATCAAATAAAATGGCTGCTTTTGTAACATAAGATTGAGAAAATTTAGGATCAATAGAAATAGCTTTGTTAATGTCTGTAAGGGCTTCCTTAGACTTTTTCATTTTCAGATAAACATCGGCTCTACCATTATAAAGTAGAGATTCCGGCTTTTCTGCAAGAAGCTGATTGTAGTCTTTCAGAGCACCTTCAAGATCTCCACTGTTCTTTTTGAGATTTGCCAATCCAGTTCTTGCAAAAATATTATCTGGTGCAAATGTGAGAATATTTTTGAGGTCTTCCATCGCCAAATCTTTTTTACCAGAACTGTTATAAATTTTGGAGCGGGTAAGATACAAATCAGCATTTTCAGGTTCCAGTCTAATGGCTGTATTGATGTATTCTAATGCTTTTGCACGATTTCCTTTTTGGTTATGAAGCGATGCCAAATTAGGTTTATTAGTCAAAAATAGTTGGTAAAATTCTTTGTACTACTGATTGTTACTGATGATATAGAAAGTTTATTGAACTTTGTTTCAATAAACTTT